>CAYJGS010000042.1:0-14398 GCA_964369505.1 uncultured Desulfovibrionaceae bacterium
AGGTAGCGTGGCAATCCATGCCTTTCGGTTGTCGTATAAAAAAGATATTCATTGAGAAATTAGTTGTACATAAGCCCGTTCACGGGTCGCAAGTAATAAAGATGCAGATGTCAGGCCTTTAAAACGCCCCTGCTAGGGGGCAGCTGGCAGGAGAGCCTTACAGGCGCATAAGAAACCACCAGCTAGGCTGGTGGTTTCTTTACTTATATCGTAATTTCAGATTTTGCTTGCTATATATTTTGCAATATCCAATCCACACGCCCCATTATGCGTGAGGAGAGGCTTTGTGCTTTTATGCGTTCTTCAGGATAAGTATCACTTTCTGATTGTAAAATATACTGATCAGCTGCAGCGTCTAAGAATAGTTTGCGTAAAATAACGCCTTCATGCGGCGAATATATAGCATACACAGATCCTGAAGAAGGTATGGTATTTTGCGTATCCACCCCCACATGCGCTCCACGCAAAATAAGAGGCTCCATATTGGGTGCTTCCATGCGTAAAACTGTTGTGCCGGCTTTGGCAAAACTTGCGGGCAAGGAAATCTTACCCACTTGAGGAAGGGCTGGAGTGCCTTCGCTGGCTTTGAATTTACAACTCATGCCATGAATACTCACCATGACATTTTTTGCCATATCATCACCATAATGGGCAGGATCTTCGGCAAGGCCTGCGGGTGCGTCAATGGGGCCATAGCCTTCTTCATTGCGCAAATACATAGGCCCTATGCCTTGCTTAATCCAATCAGGATTAAGGCCAAATTTTTCAAATAATTTCATAATCCATTCAGCAGGTACTGAATCACGCCTTTTGGCGTCAGAAATACTTGATTGGCGAATATCTAAAACCTTAGCAATTTCCACTTGAGTTCTGCAGTTGGTCGCATATTTTATGCGCTCGTACGCTTCTCTAAATACAGACATATACCGATTCCGCCTATTACTGTAAGGGTTTAAGTATAGGGTTGTCTTGCGAAAGAACTATGCGACTATTTTGTTGCAAAGCGTTTTGCAAGACCTCAAGGCCGCGTTGGAATTCATAAAATTCCGGTGCCTTGCCAAAAGCGTCACCAAAAATTTTAGCGGCAAGGGCATCGCCTTCACCTTGAATTACTTGAGCCTTTTTCGTTGCCTCTGCCAATATGATAGCACGCTGTTTATCCGCTTCTGATCGTATGCGAGTGGATTCTTCCACCCCTTCTGAGCGGTATTGCTTTGCTTGTCTTTCACGCTCTGCCCGCATGCGCTCAAAAATGGCGCGTTGGTTTTCTGCGGGAAGGTCGGTACGCTTAATACGCACGTCAATAACTTCTACGCCAAAGGGTTTCATTAAGGCAGCCACTCTGTTGGTAACTTCTTCCATAATTTTTGCACGGTGCAAAGCCACCACTTCTGTGAGGGTGTATCCACCCAAAAGAGCGCGTAATTGCGAATATACCACGTCGTCAAGGCGTGCTTGTGCACCGGGAATGGTGCGCATGGTGCGGTAAAATTGCAAAGGATCGGCTATGCGCCAGCGGGCATAGTTGTCGAGCACAATGGCTTTTTTATCCACAGTAAAGGCTTCGGTGGGGCGTGCGTCATAATCAAGAATGCGCGCGTCAAAATAAATCACATTTTGTATAAAGGGCAATTTAAAGTGTAGCCCTGGGCCATACACTTCGTCTTTAGGTACACCAAGCTGTAATACCAAGGCTTTTTCCGTTTCGTGTACGGTGAAAAAGCTTTGCCCCACAAGAAATACCGCCAAAATAAGCCCCACAAGTAGTGGTAGAGGATTCTTTTGCATTAGCGTTGTCCTCCATTATTTTGACTTGCTGCGGCACCGCGGCTTTGTGTGCTTGCCGGTGTTTTTTCCAGTGGCAAGAAAGGCAATATGCGCTCAGCCGCATCAGACGGTATAATGAGCTTTTCGTTGGCATTTACCAGTATATCTTCCATGGCTTCGTAATAGAGGCGTTGTTTGGTCACGTCTTTGGCTCTTTCGTATTCACTTAAAATAGCCATAAAGCGTGATGCTTCACCTTGGGCATTTTGAATGCGGGTTTCTTTATAGGCTTGGGCTTGATTTTCAAGCTCAGCCGCCTTTCCGCGTGCCTTTGGTAAAAGTTCATTGCGATACGCTTCGGCTTCGTTAATAATACGGCTTTTGTCCTCACGGGCAGAAGCTACATCTTTAAAGGCGTCAATAACTTCTTGTGGCGGATGCACATCTTGTAATTGCACGGCAATAATTTGCACGCCAATATCATAACGATTGAGGATGTTTTGCAAAAGCTCCGTAGCGTCGCTTTGGATTTGGATTTTGCCGTCGGTGATGGCAGAATCAATCATGCTTTTACCAATAACCTCACGCATGGCCGCTTCTGCTGCATTGCGCACCACAGCTGCTTGATCTGTCACGTTAAAAAGATATTCCACAGCGTCGCTAATTTTATACTGCACACTAAATTGTACGGTGACGATATTTTCATCACCGGTAAGCATGGAGCCCTCTTCAGGAACAGCGCGCAATTGGCCTTGTTGGAATGATCTTTCTTGCCCTACAGAACGAAAGCCCACTTCGCCGCGCATAACTTGCGTGACCTTGGGCTTATATACCACCTCAATGGGGGCGGGCAAATGATAGTGTGGGCCAGGGCCCACGGTGCGTACATACTTGCCAAAGCGCAAGACCACGCCTTCTTCGTCAGGGTTTACAATAAATATACCCGACAAAAGCCAGACCACAGCCACAGCTCCCACAAGCAGCCACACACCTTTGCCACGCGGCATGTTCATGCGCCCGCGCAAAGGATTTTCAAATTTATCAAAGTTAATAGGGGGCTTGCGGTTGTCACCGCCGCCATTATCGCCGCCCTTTGGTTCTTGTGGGTCATTATTGCCACCACCAAAGGGGTTTTGTCGCGATTGCCTCTGCCGTTTTTCTTGTAGTTTATCCCAGTCCCAATTCATAGTAGCGTAAAAGTAATTCAGGAGGGCACATTGGTCAAGACCATAAACAAAAAAAAAGTTATTTTTATAACATATGGTGTTTTAAGGGGAAAATCTTCGCAAAAAGGTAGGAAAAGAGATACTTATATTTGCTATGCCTTTGTTAGCGCAGAAAACATGTCATGCATTTGCCCTTTACTGCTTGTGCTAAAGACGTTATGAGGTGCAAATACGTGGTGTTGCTTTTTTATACAATGCATAAAAAAGTGTATATGATAACCTTTACCCTGAATGTTGAGTGAATTATGAAAAAATATGTATGGACATTATTGTTTTTGGCTTTAAGCACTCCTGCCATGGCTGATGAAAAGTACGCGAAGATGGATGCAGACAAAGACGGCAAAGTAAGTGCCGAAGAATTTAAGGCATTATATCCTACCATGAAAGATAATGTTTTTGGCATTATTGACAGTGACGCGGATAAAAGCATTTCCCTAAAAGAATGGAAAGATTTTCAATCCATGCATACCAAGGGCATGAAAGCGCAGCCTGATAATGCTGTGAAAGGCATGGGTTCTGATGCTGGTGATGACAGAAGCCGCGGCATGGGCAGCAGCCCCATGCGTATTAATCCTCCTGCAGGTGATAAATAATTGAGCTTAATTCCTGCTTTTTTGCCCATGACCCGTGCAGAAATGGACGCGCTCCATTGGGATGCTTTGGATATTTTGTTTATCACAGGTGATGCCTATGTGGACCATCCTGCTTTTGGGGTGGCGCTTTTAGGCAGGCACTTGGTGGCGCACGGGTTTAAAGTGGGCATATGTGCGCAGCCTCAGTGGCAAGATACAGAAGATATTACGCGCATGGGGCGACCAAGGCTTTTTGTGGGTATTACGGCAGGAGCCTTGGATTCCATGCTTGCCCATTATACGGCCTTTAGAAAAAAACGCCATGACGATGCGTATACGCCGGGCGGTAAGGCCGGAGCCAGGCCCAACAGGGCTTCGGTGGTCTATAGTAATTTGGCAAGGCGCGCTTTTCCCGGTTTACCCTTGGTGCTTGGGGGCATTGAAGCTTCTTTGCGCCGCATAAGCCATTATGATTTTTGGACAGACTCCATTCGCCGTTCTATTTTGTTAGACGCAAAGGCCGATTATCTTATTTATGGTATGGCAGAGCGGGCCTTGCTTACCATGGCAGAGCATTGCCGCGATGGTTTGCCCTTAACCCATATTGCGGGTACGGCTTGGATGGGCAAAGAAGAAGATGTGCCGCAAGAAGAAATAGCCGTGCGCTTGCCAAGCCATGAGGCCATGTTGCAAGATGCTTCCTTACTTATGGACGCCACCTTGCAGATGGAAGAGCACGTGCATAAGGGGCAAGGCTATGCCTTGCAAATGTATGATAAGCGCGCGCTCATGGTGGCGCCGCCGGCAAAGCCTTTAAGTCAGGCAGAAATGGACGCGCTGTACGATTTGCCATTTAAGCGAGCTGCGCATCCTCAGTATACGCAGAGCATACCCGCCGAAGAAATGCTACGCACCAGTATTACTTCGCACCGTGGTTGTGGCGGCGGTTGTGCTTTTTGTTCTTTGGCTTTGCACCAAGGGCGGCGCATCAGTTCGCGTTCTCAAGAATCTATTTTGCGCGAAACCCAAAATATGGCGCAGCAAAAGAAATTCTCCGGCAGTATTTCTGATGTGGGTGGCCCCACCGCCAATATGTGGCAGGGCTATTGTGCCAGCAAAAAAAGCTGCAAGCGGGTGTCATGCTGTCATCCAAAGGTGTGTCCTTTTTTTAAAACACCGCAAAAGGAGCATGTGGAGCTTTTACGCAATGTGCGCAATATTCCCGGTGTTAAGCATGTGCGTGTGGCCAGTGGTATTCGCGCAGATATAGCCATGCATGAGCCAGAAGCAGTGCTTGCTTACACCAAGGAATTCACCGGTGGGCAATTGAAAATTGCGCCGGAACATTGCGCGGCCGAGGTGCTTAATTATATGCGCAAGCCCCCCCTGCAAGTCTTTGAAGTGTTTTTAAAGGCTTTTCAAAACCATAGTAATGCGGCCAAGCGCGAGCAATATGTAGTGCCCTATCTTATGAGTGCTTTTCCGGGCTGTACCGATGATCACATGCGAGAATTGGCAGCATGGTTGCGTGAGCGCGGCTGGAAACCACAACAAGTGCAGTGTTTTATTCCCACACCAGGCACTGTATCCACGGCCATGTATTACACAGGGCTTGATGCGCAAAAAAATCCCATTTTTGTGGCACGCACCGATGCAGAGCGCTTGCAGCAACACGCCATACTTATGCCAAACATAGGCAGAAAAAATAAAAAAGGCCAAGCAAAGCCCAAGGATGCGCACTATACACAAAGCAATGACCGCGCTGCTCGAGAAAGCAAAGGAAAAAAACATGGCTGACCAAGACCAAAGAGTAGACCTTCTGGAAGAGGGTCAGTATTTTCAAGAAAAAAACCTTAAGGAATTGCATGAGGCCTTGACTTTGCAGCAAAAGCAGATTGATGTGCTTGAAAAAAAGCTGCACCGCTTGGAAGAAAAACTCGCTTCGGTATTGCACTTGGCGGATGGGCAAGGCATTGTACAAACCCTGCCCCCCCACAGCCTTGCGGAAAAATATTGACCGTAATGTTTACGCTGTGCTACAGGGCTCTTATAGTATGGGTAAAGGATAGTATATGGCATATTTTCAAGGTAGAGACATATTTTTTTGGCTTGGGCAAATAAATAAAGCAACCATTGTTACCAATGTGCGTTCGGGCTTATTGACTGCAGAGCAGGGAAGTGTTTTTGCTAAAGCTTTGCAGAGGGTTATTGATGCTGCTCAAGAAAATGCCCCAAGGCCAAGCACTGCCTTAACTTTTGAGCCTTTGCTCATACAAGAAGCTGGCTATGAAATCACAAGCATTCATGCTGGCAGAAGCTCTCAAGATATTCACGCTACATTCAGGGCAGCTATTATTCGTGATAATCTCATGGTTTTGGCTCAAGCGGTGTGTGACGTGCTTGAGTCTTTACTTTCCTTAAGCGAAAAGCACCAAGATACCATTGTTCCCACCTATACCAATGGAGTACTTGCACAAGCGAGTTTTTACGCCCATTCGTTGCTGGCTTTTGTGGCGGCTTTTGAGCGAGATTTTGCGCGAATACAAGAATGCTTTAACCGCTTTAATGTCTGTGCCATGGGCACAACCGTCCTTAACGGTACCAGCTGGCCCTTGGACAGAGAAGGCATGGCCAAGTATCTTGGTTTTGCAGGCATTGTGGATAATGCTTATGATGCCGGCCAATTAGCCTCTGTTGACCAAGCTGTGGAATTGGGCAGTATTGTGCAAGGTATTGCTCTGCATATTTCTTTATTTACGGAAGATTTATTACCGCAATACGCACAAGTGAGACCTTGGATTTT
The DNA here is from genome assembly GCA_964369505.1 of uncultured Desulfovibrionaceae bacterium. GTDB lineage: Bacteria > Desulfobacterota > Desulfovibrionia > Desulfovibrionales > Desulfovibrionaceae > CAYJAD01. Next base: position 6,369 of record CAYJGS010000042.1, read on the forward strand.
ATTGGATAAAAGCTCTACCTATGCTTCTACAGCCATGCCGCAAAAGCGCAATCCAGGGCTTATTAATGGTACAAGGGCTAAAGCTTCTTATGCTTTATCGCAAGGTTTTGGAGCAAGTATTGTGGCACATAATATCACCCCAGGCATGCCTGACCCTAAGGGCGTGGAGCAAAATGCCGGCATGGTGCACAGTGCCATGGAAGCTTTAAAGGGCATGCATGAAATTTTGGCTTCTTTGCAAATCCATAAAGAAAGGGCGCTGGAAGAAGTGAATGCGGATTGGATCATGTCGCAAGAATTGGCCGATGCGCTTTTGCGTGTATATCATGTGCCCTTTAGGATAGGGCACCATTATGCCTCGCTCTTGGTAGATTATGGTCGCGCCCATGTGCTTCGTCCTTTAGATTTTCCTTATGCCGAAGCTAAGCGCTTGTATGCAGAAACCTATGCTGCATTTACTGATATGTTTGTTAAAGATGGCCTTAGCAGTGAATTGCCTTTAAGCGAAGAGCAATTTAGGCAAATTTTTTCTCCTGAGCGTATGTTGCAAAACAGAAATACTAAGGGCAGTGCCAATCCCATAGAAATACAAAGAATGATTGAAGAAGGACAAGAGCGCTTGGCAAAGCATAAAGCTTGGCTGCAAGGCTCTTTACAGCATATTGATACAAGTTTTGCGCAATTAGAGCAGGATTTTTTACAAATGCAAATGGAGGATATAGCGTAATATAACAGAATATTATCAGTATTCAATCTATGTTTGATGCTTACTTGTTGCTTTTAACAGACGATTTATTATGGAGAATGTGTATGTTATTACTTTGTCTAGGTCTTTTAATTTTTGCTTTTGCAGCCTATGCCATTATCAAAAAGTACAATACAACTTTTGTACTTATTGTTGCAGGTATTTTGCTTTTTTCATTGGCGTTTTTGTTTGATGCCAATTTTTACACTGTGAAAGGTTTTAAAACTACTGGCGCAGAACCTGTAGACGTATTTAAAACTTTCACCACACTTTTAACTTCGCGTATTGGTACCATAGGCCTTATTATCATGGCCGCAGGTGGTTTTGCCAAATATATGAATACCATTGGGGCTGCAACCACTTTTGTAAGCGTGTGCTCAAAACCTTTGGGAGTGTTTAAAAGTCCTTACGTATTGCTAGCCATGGCCTATATTTTCGGCCAAATCATGAATATTTTTATTCCAAGTGCTGCTGGCTTGGGAATGCTTTTGCTTGTGACCTTATATCCTTTATTGCGCAAGCTTAATGTTACAGCTCCAGCTGCGGCGGCCGTGCTTGCTTCCACCGCCTGCTTGGACTTAGGGCCTGCTTCTGGCAATTCCAATGCTGCGGCCAACTTGTCAAAATTGACGCCCATGGAATATTTCATAAGCTATCAAATGTTTACAGCCATAGGTTCCATGATTGTTATTGCCGTGCTTTTTTATTTTACTTCCAAATACTTTGATAAAAAAGATGCGGAAAATCATGTGGCTGAAAGCACCTCTGATTTTTTCACTTCCGATACTGCGGACACAAAAAACATGCCTGGCATATATGCCCTTTTGCCTGTGCTTCCTTTAGCTTTACTTTTAATATTTAGTAAATACGCCATAGCTAGCATCAAACTGGATGTGGTAACAGCCATGTTTATTTCGCTTTTTGTGGGCATGCTTTTTGAACTTATCCGTACTCGTGATATGAAAGAAACCTTAAAAAACGGAACGTCCTTCTTTGCGGGCATGGCCGATATGCTTAAAGGCGTTGTTTTGTTGTTGGTGGCTGCAGAATTTTTTGCATCTGGATTGCAAGCTGTTGGCTTTGCACACTATTTATTGGCAAGTGCCAATAACTTAGGTTTGGGTGTTTCTGGTATGACAGCTGTGTTGGTGAGCATTATTGGTATTCTTGCCTTTGTGTCTGGCAGTGGTAATGCGGCCTTCTTGAGCTTCTCGAATTTAGCTCCTGGCGTGGCCTCGAGCATGAATGTTCCTGTGGTGCAAATGGTTATGCCCATGCAGTTATCGGCCGGCATATTTAGAAGTATGTCGCCTGTGGCTGGTGTTGTTATTGCCATTTCTGGTGCCACAGGGGTTGATCCCATTGCTGTGGTAAAGCGTACTGTCATACCTATGCTTGGTGGGGCATTAACAACATTTATTATTTCTCAAATTATGTAAAAACTTTTGCATAATTTTATCCCATAAAAAATGTACTCCACCAGCTTAGCTGATGGAGTACATTTTTTAAAACGCTTTTTTTAAGCGTCTTTTTCTAAGCGTCCATTTTTCACATTTTCACTACCGGCAATAATATCCGGCAATACCTCAGGATGAGCAAGGGTTGTGGTATCGCCCAAGGCTTCGTATTCACCGGAAGCAATTTTGCGCAGCATGCGGCGTATGGTTTTGCCGGAGCAGGTTTTGGGCAGGCCGTTCACAAATTGTATGATTTCCGGCGTAGCCAAAGGTCCCACACTGCGGCGCACGCTATTGCGTAATTCTTTGCGCAATTCGTCTGTCCACGCTATATCGTCTTTTAAAGTTACATAGGCATAGATGGCTTCGCCTTTTAAATCGTGAGGCATGGGAACCACAGCCGCTTCGGCCACAGCAGCATGTTCCACCAAGGCCGCTTCGATTTCAGAAGTGGACAAACGATGGCCGGACACATTGATGGAATCGTCAATACGCCCGAGAATCCAAAAATAACCTTCTTCATCCACCCGCGCGCCGTCGCCCGATTGATAACCGCCAAAGCGTTCAAAGTACGACTTATATTTTTCTGGATTTCCAAAAACCCCTTGCATCATACCCGGCCATGGTTTGCGTATAACAAGGTGTCCGCCGCGGCCTTCGTCAGCTTCGTCTTCGTTATTATTTTCTCCGCTCATGACCACAGCGTCAATGCCCGGTAAGGGCAAGGTGGCAGAACCGGGTTTTAACTTTGTGGCATAGGGCAAGGCTGCAATCATGGCGCCGCCTGTTTCTGTTTGCCACCACGTGTCGATGACAGGCAATTCGTCATGCCCTATAACACTGCGGTACCACATCCATGTTTCGGGATTAATGGGCTCTCCCACTGATCCTAAAATGCGTAAAGATGTGAGGTCGTGGCGTTCTGTCCAAGCGTCGCCCACGCGCATGAGCGAGCGTATAACCGTGGGTGCTGTATAAAAAATATTAACGCGGAATTTTTCTACAATGCTCCAATACCTGTCTGGTGTGGGGTAGTTTGGCACCCCTTCAAACATCACCGTGGTGGCGCCCAAGGCCAAGGGGCCATAGACCATATAGGTATGCCCCGTAATCCAGCCAACATCTGCCGTGCACCAATACACATCGTCATCGCGCAAATCAAATACCCATTGCGTGGTGTGTGCGGCATAGGTTAAATAGCCGCCTGTGGCATGCATAACGCCTGTGGGTTTGCCTGTGCTGCCGCTGGTGTGCAAAAGAAAGAGCGTGTCGTTGGCGTCCATGGATTCACAAGGAAAATCTGCATCTAAAGTGAAATCGTCCAAAAGGTCATGCCACCATATGTCGCGGCGTCTGTGCATATGCACTTCTTGATTGGCGCGGTTCACCACCACCACATGCGCCACCGAAGGGCATTTTTCTAAAATGGGGTCAAGATTGGCTTTTAAAGGCTTCACTTTACCGGCACGGATGGCGCCGTCGGCAGTAATAACCACCTTGGCTTTAGAGTCTTGAATACGGCTTTGCACGCCGCCTTCGGCATAGCCGGAAAAAATAGTTGTGTGTATGGCGCCAATGCGGGCACAAGCAAGCATGGCAATAACAAGTTCTGGAATCATAGGCATATATAAGGCCACGCGATCGCCTTTGCGTATACGCAAAGAACTTAAAGCGTGAGCAATACGACACACTTCTGTGTAAAGCATTTGATAGGTATAACAGCGCACTTCGCTTTCGCGCTCACCCTGCCATATAAGAGCCGCTTTATTGCGTCTGCCACTGATAAGGTGCCTGTCTATGCAATTAAAAGCCGCATTAAGTTTAGCACCTTTAAACCATTCATAAGTATGCTCATTATAATCTGCATGTAGCACTTTATCCCACGGCCTAAACCAATGGACCAATTGCTGAGCCCTTTGCCCCCAAAAGCCTTCGGGGTCTTCATTGGCTCTTTGGCAAATGGCCTCATATTCTTCATAGCTGCGAATCCAAGCAGCCTCTTTGCCGTGCATGGGGGGCAAATAACTTCTTTGTTCCGTCAATAATGTGGTAATGCGGTCTTGTGACATGGCCTTCCTTCCTTTTGATGAGTTACTCTATTTTGAGCATTGGTAATCAGAAAAAATAAGGAAATCGATTTCCCATTATGAGGCCTCTGCATAATTCATTATGCAGGGGCTCATTATAGATGCATTACACAACTGAATTAACAGGTCAAGGGGGTAAAAACTGTTTGCATTTTCAAACAATGCCTTGAAAAAAGAGGAAAAGCTGTTTTTTTGAAAAGAAAGGCGTATGTTTTTCGTAAGATACTAAAAAGCATACAACATAAAAAATGTGAGAAAAAAATATAAAATTTTTTCTCACATTGTATGTGTGTAACGCTTGGGAAAATAAGAACTTGTTGTTTGTGTAAACAGTGAGTCACTCTTCACACGCAAAAATCAATTCACCTGAATGTCATAGCGTTCCATTTTATCGGCCACAGAACTTAAGAGCATGGCCATGGTGCCGGATATAAGAGCCAGTGCTTTGGGGGGCACATCTTTTAGCTCGTCCAAGGCATATACTTTTTGAAAAAAGAATTTTGGGCAATTTTTTTGCTCTTCTTTTCCAAGAATTTCCATGTAATGAGAAAAGTGCGTATCCACAAAATCTTTGGCATCTTCTTTGGGGATGTGACGATTTTTTAAAAGGGCTGTGGTATGGCGCAAATAATCTACCAGCACACTGTTGGGAGCGTGTACCATAAGTTGTGCCACAATGGCTGCGTGCACAAAGCCAAACCATTCGCGTTGGAAAATGTGCTTGGTATCAAAAAGCCCACATTGTTCCATTTGCTTGGCAAGTTTTTCCAATTGTTCTGGCTCGGTATTGAGAGAAAAAAGAATACAAGCAGCGTCTACTGCTTGCGTTCGGCTAAGTTTTTTGAGTGGTCTTACTGACATGGCAAACTCCTTATGAAAACTTATACCTATTGTATTGATTTTAAAATAACTATATTTTTTTGCTGTATTCTTCAAATCCTGATTTTCGTAATATACAGGCGGGGCATTGGCCGCAACCATAACCCCAAGGGTGCAAAATATTTCTTTCGCCTGTGTAACAGGTGTGGCTATGCTCTACGATAATGTCAACAAGCTCCTTGCCTCCAAGGCTTTGAGCCAGTTGCCATGTTTGGCATTTGTTGAGCCACATAAGGGGCGTGTGCAGCACAAGTTTTGCGTCAAGCCCTCTGTTTAAAGCCACTTGCATGGCTTTTATGGTATCGTCGCGGCAATCGGGATAACCTGAGCTGTCTGTTTCGCATACACCCATAACAATATGTCGTATGTTTTGTCCATAGGCAAAAGCTGCTGCCATTGTTAAAAAAAGCATGTTTCGCCCGGGCACAAAAGTTGTGGGAAGCCCTGAATCAGCTTGTTCTATGGGCAAATCGTCCGTGAGGGCTGTACTTTCCATATGCTGAAAAAAATCTGTGGGTAATACTGTGTCAGTGCCCAATTTTTTTTGCCAAGCTTTGTGTACGGCGGCAATGTGTGTGCGCAAAGGCATACGGCAAGCCATTTCCACTGCATGGCGTTGGCCATAGTCAAAACCCAGTGTGTGCACGCGGGAAAAATGCTCCAAAGCAAAGGCTAAGCATGTGGCCGAATCTTGCCCGCCGGAAAAAATCAATAAAGCTTCTTCATTCATGTTGTCACTGTGCCTTGTGCTTTGGGATACGTCAAGTGAGAATTTTTTCAATATTCTCAGTTTGATGACAAACCCCCTTTCGGGCGTTTGTGCCGCCTAAGACAGCAAAGCTGTCTTGGCAGTAAGGCACGAAAATCAGTCACTTAACGGGCAAGCAAAGCTCGCCCTATTCCTGATTTATCGAGAGTGCTGACTTTGTCAGCACTCTGAGAATATTTTCAATATTCTGTTTACAGGGGCAATAACTTCATGCATAAAATGTGCATGTTACAAAAAGGAAATACACATGGACATTAAAAATGCTTTGCAGGACGCATTGTCACAATGCTTTGCCAGCGCTTTACTTTTGCAAGAGGGTGCTCTTTCTTCAGAATCTTTAGCTCATGTGCAAAAAATTAAAGATATTATGGCTTATGCCGAACATGCGCGCGAGCAAATATGTATGCTTATTTTACAAGTGGCTAACGAAAAATTAGCACAAGATGCCGCCAGTATGGCCGATATTTGTACAGCGCAGGGCAGTCCTTTTTTATGCCATAAGGGCTGTGTTTCTTGCTGTCATCACTTAGTCATGTGTGAAGAGATAGAAGCACGATGTATAGCCGCGTATCTTGCCAATAATGCGCAGGCCAAAGATGTTTTTTTGCAAAATTATGCCCTGTGGGATCAAAAAACGGTATCTTTTCGCACGTCGTATATGCTATGGGCTCAAGATTTTTATGGTAAAGGGCAAGACAGCGGTGCGCACACATTGAACGATTATGCTTTTGCTTGCCCTTTGCTTGATGCAAAGGGACTTTGCACAGCCTATGAAGTGCGGCCTTATGCTTGCCGCAGTACTGTGTCTGTAAACGCGCTTTGCGCAGATACCGCCGGTGGTTTTGGCGGAAAATATACCATGCAATATAGTTTGTACACGGGACATCATCTTATGCGTAAGGCTCTTATGCAATTGTGCGAGCCTGCACAAACAACAAAAAAGCTTTTGGCCATGCCGGAAATGGTGCACGCTTTGCTTTAGTTTATAAAAAAACAAAGTGTTACTGTTACCGTGTTTATAAATTAGCGCAATGTATTTTGGTGTCTTGTTGCTCTTCTTGTTGTACCTGCAATACTTCATGCATTATCCAATGCATAAGCGGCGGAACCCTGTCTTTATCTGTGGATGGAAACCACTGAATAGTGGAGCTACGCTTAGATATTTGCTGCCAGTGGGTAAAGGTAAATCTTGCGTCAACGCACTCTTTATCGTCAGAAGGTGAAAAACCAACGCATCTGGCTTTGAGCCAAAGAGGAATTCTGCCCAAGGCTTCGTCATGGGAATTGAGCACAAGTAGCAAGCATGCTTGAGCATCTTTTTCAAAATGACAAGGCAAACTTTCCATATGGTCACGCACAAAGCGCAAACGTATACCGTCGGATGAGATATAGACAATATGAAAATCACTGTCGCCTTCGGGTCTAAAAATGGCGTGAGCTGTGCCAAGTTTTGCAATTTCTGTGGGCATAACAGAGGGAGTGCTTGGATAAATCCAAATAGAGGCCATGGCCACCATTTTAGGTTCCGGTTCCACGCGCAATGTTTCTTTGCTTTGAGAATCGCTTAAAATACTTGGGCGAATAATTTCCATATAGGTGCCAGTTTGATCTTGATACACCTTGTGCACAAAAGAAGCAAAATGATAATAGGCGGGTACACCCTTGGTAACAATCTGAAAATACACATCAATGGGAGCATTGTCCCAACCTGCGGGGCAGGTGCCTGGTTGCAAACTTAATGTAAGAACCGGGGGCTCGCCACTTTTTATCTTTCGAGCTGTGCAATTGTCTGTTTCGCTGGGAGGCAGGGGGTTACAATGGCCTTGCACATATTTTTGCAAAAGCCCTTGGCGGTCGCACATAATGTCATAGCGTGCTTCTGTTTCTGCTGAGCGACTGAGAATAACATCAATAAAATCATTGTCGTCCAAAGCCACAAGCATGGGCTCTGTCTTATTTTTTTTGAACTTACTCGCTATGTAAAAAGCAACAAATATTCCAATGAAAACAAAAACAATCCACGAGTAATTTAGGCTTTCGAATGTGGAGTGGGGTGACCAAAAAGCAATACCTGCAAGCATGGGATTGTTTTG
>CAYJGS010000043.1:0-11518 GCA_964369505.1 uncultured Desulfovibrionaceae bacterium
TATTTGATTCACGTAGGGACATTGCAAGTCAAGTCCGTGAGCGATTATTGCGTCCGTAAGGGTTCGTAGGGTACACTATACCTTTTCCATATTTTTTGCTCAAAAATATCATCTTGTGCCACGCAAAAAAGGTATAAGGGTAATTAAAGCCACCGTTACAATGGTGAGTGTGACACCACTAAGCACAGTCAAGCTTGCAGATTCATTAAAAATGGCAATACCTATGCAAACGGCGATGACCGGCTCTAATGTTCCCAAAATGGCGCTTAAAGTGGAACCGATCTTTGCTATGGCCATGAATAATAAAATACTACTTAAAAAAGCGGTGCAAAGCGCCAGCGCTACCAAAGACGCCATTTCCATACTACTTTTTGGGAGCACAAAGGTACCGTTAAACAGGGCACAAGCAAGCAAAACCATAGAAGAGATGGAAAAAAGATAAAAAGACAGAACATCGTTGGAAGTATTATGTTTTTTGGCTTGTGAAATACATACAATATACAGAGCATAAGCCACCGCTGCTACCATAATATAGCAAAAACCTTCAAAATTTAATTGAAGCTCTGCACTAAAAAAACCGGACATGATGGCTATGCCTAAGCATGTGAATAAGCTTAAGATTATTTTATAAAGTTCAATTTTTTCCTTATAAAATAAAAACATAAAAAACATAACAAAGAGAGGATTCGTAAAGAGCAAGGTGGCGGCAATGCCGCTTGGCATAAGTGTTAATGAAGTGAAAAAGCCTATGGTAACTGTCGTATTGGATAAAATAATTCCTATCAGGCTAGGCAGTTGCTGTTTTGTTATACGCAAGCTGCGCTTGCGCCAAATAACTATTCCCAACGAAAAAAGAGCTGCAAAGAAAAGACGATAAAATGCCCCAGATTCAGGACTTATTCCTGTACGGTATAAGGGGATAAAGAAAAAAGGGATTAGGGCGAAAAAAAAAGCCGATAAAAGCGCCTCTCCAATACCGCGTACTGTCATAGTCATATGCAATCTCAAGCACCGTTAGGGCGCATTATTAAACTCTTTATTATGGGCGCCTTGTTTCCAAAGCTCAAAAGAAAAACAAGGAAACCTTAGCGGTGCTTCTTTTCTTTTTCCTCATACATCTTCTTATCCGCGATGCTGAGCAATGCTTCCAAAGTATCTGCTTCACTAGATAAAACATATCCAATACTTGCGGAAATATGTATGCTTAATCCATCAATGGGAAACTCTGTTTCAGAAAGATACAGTAATTTGCTTTTAATAGATGCGGCAATATCTTTTTTTATAACATTGGGTGTAATAACAACAAACTCATCTCCCCCAAGCCGTAAAACAAGAGTATCATTCATCATTTCATTTTTTAGCCGTTCTACATAGGCTTTAAGTAATTTATCACCAACTTTGTGCCCATAGTTATCATTAACAGGTTTAAATTTATTTAAATCAATAAAGAACAGCGCAAAGTGTTTTGCCTGGGATTCTTCATAAAAACGATTTAATTTCAAACGATTATATGCACCGGTTAAATTATCTCTTTCAAGCCTTTTGGCCAATATATCTCTGCTATTTTCAAGTTTTTGTAAAAAGTAATATAAAATAAAATTGATAAACAAGAAAATTAAAAACCAAAACATGGCGTCGGTGGCGATGATATTAGTTTTATCTTTTACATATAAACCAAGATCCCACTGAGTATTACCTATATCTATCTGGGCAAAAGCGGCATTATTTATTTCATAGGCGCTACTTTTTTGAGCAACAGTATTTTCATTTGCAAGACTAAATTCATAGCCTTGCTGAACCAAATGGCCAAGGCCAACATAGTTAAAAAGATCTTTAGCGTCTATGGCAACAGCAATAAGCCCCCAAAAAGTATCGTTATAAAATACGGGATTGCGGATAACTATGCCTGGTGAACCTTCAAAGAGTTCATAAGGCCCTTGGATGGTGGTTTGCTTAGAGTCTCTGGCTTTAATGCTATCAGGGGCGGTCACTTCGCTATCAAATACATTTTTCCCTACCACACCTTCGGCAAATTCAGGAGGATATATATATTCAATCACGCCATTGGGGATATATGTGATGCTTGATTTTACGGCACCTGTAGAAATAATTTTTCCAAGCCTATAAAATTCTTCGTCCTCGAGTTTTCCTTCGTTAATAATGATAACTTCGTCCAAAATGTCCGTTACCATAATTTCGGCTTCAATGGCATGTTTTAAACGCGTGGCATGGATTTGTAAAATTTCTTGTTCATTTTTTATGAGCTCATTATAGGTGTTTATACCTACAAAAGTAACGCCAATAAGATTGCTTATGATGAGTAAGATGAAGACCATTTTCGAAAGTTTCATAATTTTCTTCCTTTACTTTCTACGAAGTAATAAGATAATTATAATGCGATAAAATCAAAAATGAATAACTAAATGAACAGCTAAAGGTAAGCAAAAAAATAAGGCTGTATGCAAGGCTAAAGGTTACGCCCTTATTGAGGCACAATATATTATGCCCTATGGCAAATCAAGATAAAAATAAGCCACTGACTTTCGCCAGTGGCTTAGGAAAAGCACATTTATGTACAATATAAACGTTATTTAATTTTATCTTGAATATGGTTAACGCCTCCACAGCACGATTCTTTTTTAGCGCCATCGCCACAACCGCCACTACCACAGCCGCAACCGCCGCCTTTAGCCTTTTTTATGTAATTACGTACAACAAAAGCTAGCGCCAAAAAAATACATACTCCTGCAATAATATCATATATCATAATGTTTCCCTCATGTTAGTAATATCAGCCTGTTGGAAAAGTCGTTTCAAACAAAATTTTTTTAAAACAAACCAAAATTTTCGTTCTTCTCAGGCAGTTCAAAAAGTGTAAGATGCAAGAAAGATTGCTTTTTTTGAGGAAGCATTGGGCTCTTATGGCCCATGCAACGAACAAAAAAGTAATCTGCCAACGCAGATTGCACTTTTTCAACAGCCTGATATGCGTTTTACAAATAATAATGCTAAAAAAAATAATACAGCATTCTTTAATGAAAGTAAATGTCATTTTCATTCAAAAGCATACTACACTAACACATTATAACAAACTATAAAAATTAAATATATTAAATATCTTACTCCTGCGAAAAAAATGTATCTTGCATTTGCGGAAGGTTCATTTTTAAAATACCCCAAATACGCCTGTCGGTAAGGGCGTGTCGCTTTGCTAAATGTTGCACTACCTGACCTGAACTCACGCCTTTTTGGGTTTCTTTGCAATAAGATTTGATAATGCTATTATTTCTTATAAGTTGAATATATTTTTGACATTTAGGTACATAAAGATCTGTTCCTTTAAAATGGTTCACAATTTTTCCCATTTGCTTTGGAGTTAAAACACATCTAAAAGGATGCCCAAAATAATTTTGAGGCTTTCCGCGCGGGGGCCAGCGTACAGGAATGCGCACAGTGCAGCCGCCAAATTGCTGCACAAGCTGTAATAGGGCTTGTGAGCTGCCAAGCACGGTCTCAAGAATTTGCACAGCTTCTGGTATGTGCACAATTTTTTTGGTATCTGAACTATTTTGCGACGCTTTTAGTGGTATTTTTTGCCCATTTTGCTGACCATTTTGTTGATCATGATGACTACTGCAGCTGTACACAATCTACCTCGCTTGTAACATAGTGTGCATTGGTGGGAAATGAATCATAAAATCTTGGTGCTTCACCATGCTCCCTCGATTCCACATCAAAAGAAAGCAAAGGTGCAAAAAATTCGGGGAAATATTTTACAAGTTCTTCTTGCGTGGGAGTATGGGTATTTAGGACAACAGCACACTCTCCGCCTTGGCCGGAATTTCCTCCACCACTATTGTTTGTGTGGTTATGCTCCAGACAAAGAATTTCTTCGGCCAACGACAGTAAATTTTTACGCACAAGGCGCACAAGAGACTGCGTGTCTTGTTTTAAGGTGGGTTGAGATGTAAGCACAGCCAAAAGGGACTCTAAATGAAGCAACTCTTTTCTAATAGAAATCATATAGCCTCCTTACTCTTATCTTATACACAAAACCAGCTTTCAATTATAATTATACCTATATAAAAAATTGTGCAAGCTTTTTTTGAGCCAGATAAATTTTTTCTTTCTTTTTATACAATTTTTCTTTGAACTTTTAAAGAAAATCTTTTAGTGTTTTCTTCAAGAAAAAAATGAAAATCTAAGTCCACTCAAGGTGTTGTGCGCTAATTATTTTTCTTGTATATTCAGATGTGAAAGTTTTCTTGTATATTGAGTATGCATACATGCTCAACTTCTTAAAATGTTTTTCCTGTTACATGAACACATTATGAGGAAAATTTATGGGCTTACAAAATGCAGCCGAGCTTTTTGGCCAACGTTTGCAGTTGTTGCGTGAAAAACGCGGACTGCGCAAAACAGAATTGGCAGAAAGAATTGGCGTTAGCCTTACTACCATTCAGCAATATGAAAATGGTCAAATGCCCAAAGGCGAATTTGCGGTGCGCTTAGGCCGTGTTTTACATTGCTCCTTAGATTGGCTTTTGGCCGGTGCCGATACGCAAAGCTTGCACCATGCGCAAAGCGTGCAAGAAGAAAATATCGAGCTAAGCACCTTGCCTTTAGACGCCGAAGATAGGCTTGTGATGGTGCCCATGATGGAAGCTAGGCTTTCGGCCGGTGGCGGCAGCTTTGAAACAAGCAGCGAACTTTTACGCCATTATGCCTTCCGTTGGGATTTTTTGCACCGCAAGGGCACACCATCGCAAATGGTATTATTGCGAGTTACCGGCGACAGTATGCAACCGCATATATTAAATAATGACGTGGTGCTCATTGACCAATCCCAAAACATTCCAAATCCGGGGCAAATATATGCTGTCAGCGTAGAGGACATGGTTTACCTTAAAGTAATCGATGCCTTACCCGGCAAATTACTGCTTTCGAGCATAAATCCTGAATATGCCCCCATTGAAGTACCTGTGTGCGAACACACGCAAGATTTGGTGCGTATTATTGGCCGTGCCGTTTGGGTGGGGCGTGAGCTTGTGTAGGCATGATTTTTTTTATGCCCTTTTGAATTCTGCTTAGGCAAAGTTATGCCTTGGCGTGTGGCTAGCACCATAACAGCGTCTTCATAGTTTTTTCGGCGTGCCACATAGCAGGCACCGGGCAATGTGCCAAGCACCTGAAAACCGGATTTTTCTGCTAATTTCCAAGCATGCCTATTGCTTAAAGGACACAATCCCATAAGGGCATCGCAAGCTACATGGGTAAATACCCATGCAAGCGCTGCTTGGCTCATGCTTGTAGCCTCTTTAAAGTGCTCTTTAAAAGCGGTGAATTCAAAACGCCAAACACGCCCGTGCCAGGGGCTGATGAGCGCCATGCCACGTATATCTTTAGCTTGTATATTACTTGAAGTAGAAGCATGGCAACAAAGCAAATGAGTATGCTCTGCTTCAGAAAGTTCCAACCAATCTTGCAAGCAAGGATTGCTGTGACCATGCATGGCAAAAGGCAAAAGCCCTTCTTCTTGCATGCGGAAAAAAAGTTGCTCTGTTAAATCCTGTGCACCATTTAAAAAAAACGCATACATTACATATTCCTCCATATATCATACTGCACTTTAGCTCTTTTGCCTTGTTCTGCTGTGGTGGCGGGTTTAAAAGCGGTGACTCCATACCGCAGCGCATCCGCGGCATGGCTTGTCCAATCGTGCAGTGGTGTTGTGGAATACACTTCTTGTCTTGGGCGCCATTGCCTTCTATATTGACGCAAGGCGCGCAGTCCTTGTGCACAGGCTTTAGCGTCAAACCACATGCGCGGTAAGGCCGTGCGCACAGCATTTATACCATCTGCCAAAGAAAGAGAAGGCGCTACTTGAAAATGTATACCCAATTGCCTTGCCACCTCAAGGCGGCTTAAGCCTGTGCCAAGCTCGCGCACTTTGATATCATGAGGAGCAAAATGCTTGCCATAGATATAGTTTTTTTGCTGCAATAAGCGCACATAGTATTCAAGCCCCTGACCGCTGTCTTCAAGGTATTCCAGCACCCGCCAATTACCTCCGCTTTGCACCTGAAAAAACCAAATACCTGTGGCATCGTCTATGCCAAGATCCCAAGCTGTGTGCACGGGCAATTCCGGCGCATACGGCACTTCTATAATGCGCCCTTTATGTTCCAAATCTTCTAGGGCACCTGCATAATACGCACCACGCACAGCAGCAGCAAATGAACATTCAAACTCTTGCAAATAATCATCTTTATTCATAGCTCGCTTGGCTTCGGCCAATTCTTTGGCGTCAATATACCCTGTTTGCGATGCTTTATAGCAAAAGCGTGACCATTGATTCTGTAGTGCTACACTGTTATTTGTGTGGCTTTCCATGGTCTTGCCTGCTTCTTCCCATACATCATAAAGCAAATTATCCACACCACAAGGTGTGCCACAAAAGAGCGCGCGCCCCATCCTATCGGCCAGCATGGGGCGCAATACACGTGTCCATACTTGACGTGGCATATCGGCCGGTTCGTCCAGCACCACATCGTCTAAATACATGCCGCGCAAAGCGTCGGCATTGTCAGTACCAAAAAGACGAATACTGGCGCCGGTGGGCAAAATGCAACGCAATTCTGTTTCTAAAAAACGAGTTTCGGGTATACTGCCTGCAAAAAACTTTAGATAATCCCAAGCCACGGTTTTGGCTTGCCCCAAATAAGGTGCCATATAGGCCGCACGCCAATCACTTTTTTGCGAAAGCAGAGCTTGGCGTATAAGATCATTGATGGCTGCCACTGTTTTGCCAAAACGCCTATGGCACAACAACACACAAAAGCGGGTGCGCGTTTTATGGAATTGCCATTGCAAAGGGCGCGGCGTATAGGGTATGGTGCACATGTTTTGTGAGCATTTTTTATTTCTCACTCTTTTTCTCCAAAGTATTTTTAGTATCCATGCTAGCATCCATGTGCTTTTCTGCTTCTAAATTCCAACCAATACGTATGGCTGCACTTGGGCTTGGCTTGCTTTCTTGTTGCGGGCGCAATGAAAGAAGCAAACTGTGCAGTTCTTTAATTTCTTTAACAAGTTCTATGCCTTTATTGCCCACTTCCGCCATGGTGAGCACGTCTGTAAGAACGCTTAAGCGCTCTTGCAGCGCTTTTTCCAATTCGGTTTTTGAGGCCTTTTTATGGGGAGCTTTTTTGATGGGCAGCTCTGACATAATACCTCCTAAGATATTTGATTAAGTTTGTGTGTGCTGGAGAATGGAGCTCCGGTAATTTGTCTATCCAAAGCATTTTCAAGGCGTTGCATAAGCCTGTCTAAGCCTGTTATGCGCATATCAAGCGTTTTTATGTCGCCGCGCAAAGCTTCCATGGCCTTGGCAAATTCACCAAGGGCTGCTGCATCCGGCGCTTGCTCAAAGCGTTCTTCTAGGCTTTGCAATCTTGTTTCTACAGTGAGCAAACGCATACTCAGCTCGTTAAAAATATTTTGCTCTTTTGCTACGTGCGCAAGATATTCTTCATCGCGCACAAAGGCACGGCGTATACTCCAAAGAGCCCAAGCCAATAGCGCTTGAATGCTAAGAATAAATGCTGGGGTAAGGTTATATATATCCATATTACCACCCAAGCCCTAACATACCGAGAAGTATAGTTGAAACTTCTTCTAACATGGATGGAGGCAATGTTGTTTTTGGCCAATAGGTAAGAATAATACTGCGCCCCACCACTTCCCAAAAAAACACCAAGGCTAAAACCCAACCCAGAAAAGAGCGCCACAAGCGCAAAAAAGACTTGGGAGCGCCGGCTATTTCTGCTTCATTGGCTCTATGCTGGCCGCTTAGTATTTGTTCTTTATTGCCGGTAACTTTGTTTAATACTTTTAGAATGCCGTCGCCTACAGTACCTAATATGGATCCTACATTAAACATGCTACACCTCTCTTTCTAAAAGTGCCAAATGTTCCAACAAATCTTGGCAGCGGTTTTTCCAACCTTGTAAAAATGCATTGAATGTGGGCTTATTCTGCGCAAGGCTTGTGTAAAATTGTATTCTTTGGCGCACAGCCATGCGGGCGGTGTAAAAATCAAGCCCGCAAATTTGCAATTCACGCGCCAGCGCAATGGTTTTTTTGCCGCAAATGCCATCCACTTTAAGTTCTTCAAATATATCTAAATGCGCACTGCCCACCACATTGCAGCTTTGCTGCAAAATACGCACAGCCTGCACAGGCCCCATGTTTACGGCACTGTCATACAGCACAGTGGCTAAGGGCAAAGGCAGCTTTTCACAATGCAAGGGCGCCCAAAAATGCTCGCGCATGAGCTTGGCTGCTTGCTCGTGGGTACAGGCGCGTATATCTTCGGCATCTACAAGGCCATCGTTTGTAAAATCATAGGGATTTAAAGCATTATTGCCATCGGCTGTTTGGGCAATTTCTTTCATTTCGCGCTTATTCTCTTCTTCTAATTGCTTAAGCCAACGCAATGAAACTCCAAAATTGGTAATACCTCCCGGATCGTCTTTGTGATCAGACAAACCGCCTTCCCATTTGGCGGTGAATTCATGGGCTAAGGAAAATGCTTCAGACATGGTGTGCTCCTTTTGGGTTTAATTTGAAAATGTATTCTTTGTGGTCACCACCATGCCTTATTTGGTTTTAGGCGTAAGACTGAAATGTTTCAGATACCATTTCAGTAAAAAAAAGTCGGAGCAGGTATGCACTGCTCCGACATAATCATTTGGAATGTATAAAATAATATTTAAAAACTGTACACAAAAGAAGCGTTCACATTCCAAGCATCGGCTGCTTCAAAACCACTGCCCCACACTTGGTGGTCGTTGTTCATCCAAAGGGCTAAATATGCGGCGTCCAAAAGTATTTCAAAATTATCGTATACTTTATAGTTGGTGTTAAAGCTAAATTCCATGGCCGAATCTTCTGTGGTCATGTATATACCGCTGGCTGTATCAAAGGCAGCGTTGGTATTGGCAGAAGGAGTAAAAACAAGTCCTTGGGGAGCAGGCTTTACACCGCGCATATATTTAGCCATTTCAGGGCTGTTGGTGCCATTAAAGTAATTGATTCTGATGGTGTGCTTAAGATCTTCCATAAAGGCAAAATCTTTAAGCCGCACACCAACACCCCAAGTACCCACGAGGCTTTGACCTATAATACCGCTGCGCTCAATATAAGGAGCACCGTTGCCGGCAAAGGGTGTAAAGGAATTTTCGCCATTATTTACATCCATGGTGGGCATGCGCTCTGAACCATTGCTGATATCCTCGTCATCACCTGAACTGTACCATGCATAAATGCCGGGTGTTCCCCAATGCATTTTATATTCAGCCAAAAGTGCGGCATACCAACCACTGCGGTCAAGGGCATCTTTACCATAGGATGCGTCGCCATAGTTAAAATCCCATGCAAAATGCCAAGGATCAAGCGCTATTATTGAGCCGGTAAAGCCAGCATGGATAATATCACCATAGGCAAACATATCACCGCCTGCCCTAGAACCACTTATGAAATTGCCTTGCATGCCCACAGGAAAAAGTCCTGACCACATATTGGTGAAACCATATCCAAGAGAATTGGCCATGCTACCATCATAGGAGCGGGCAAAATTTTGCCCTACGGCCGTATACATGACCCAAGGAGTCATTTTTACGCCACCAAAATCCATGGGTAAGAGCAAACCCACCATGTCCACATTATCTAAGAAATTCGTTTCGTTAGTATTGCCATTATCATAGGTATAGCCGTCAAAGTTGTCATTATACGGCCTTGCCCAAAAAGCGGTGGCGCTGAATTTGTCATTAAATTTATAATTTAAGACAATGCCGGCCACGTCTGTATCTAGTATTTGTGAAGTTCGTGTGGGGAAAGCGGGTAAGCCAAGACCTTGCAAGCCCATGCGCACACTAAGCTCTGTATCCGGCACAATCCAATCAATATAGGCACCTTTTACTTTAACGCTGATTCCGTCAGCTCCAAGGGCGCCGCCTTCGCTATTATTATAGCCGGCTTGCCCCCAAGTGGTTTCGCCTATTTCAAAAAACACCGTGCCAGACAGGCTTTCTGAAGCTATGGCATGGAGTTGTAAACGTAGACGTTGGGTGGCTTCAAAGGTATCGCTGCTAGGATTGCCATAGCCTGAGCCATACACAGTATTGCCGCCGCGTGTGCTGCTATAGCCGCGCATGCCTTCGCCATAATCAAAGCTCATCACCCATTGTCCTTTTGCCTTAAATTCAATGGCTTGTGATGGAGTTTGCGCAGCAAAAACACAAGCTGCCATTAGTATAAGTGTATAAATTTTTTTCATATCTATCCTTCCTTGCGCCTGTGGCGTCATAATAAATGTTGTAAAATAAAACGGCCGTACTTGAGCTATATAAAAAATATGCACCCATGACAAGGGGTTTTGTAAAAAATATTATACTATATCAATAGTTTATATATGGTTTTTTTTGTGTTTTACTGTAGAAAAATGAAAAGGGAATGGCTCTTTTGCAACGCAAAAAAAGTAAGCCCTTGCGCAATATATTGCATAAGGGCTTGCAGTATAAAAGTTACAAGAGCTAAGATTGAGATTTATATTGAAAAAGCTTAAATGCTTACAAGAGGAATAATGCGCTCAAATTCATGGCCTTTTTGTTGTTGTAATACAGCGGCTTCGTACTGCGCTTGTAAATTTGTCCACATTTCCATATCTGTGCCTAGATAACGGGCAAGGCGTATGGCAGTGTCGGTACTTATTCCGCGTTTTTCATGGGTAATATCATGAATGCGTGTGGCAGGAATGCCTAAAGCTAAAGCCAAGGCATTTGCTGTAAGTCCTAGCGGTGTCATATATTCTTCGCGTAAAATTTCACCAGGGTGTATAGCAAGCATAAAAATTCCTTTAATGATAGTCTACTACTTCCACATCATAAGCGTTGCCATCTTTCCAAGTAAAGCAAATGCGAAAGCGGTCGTTAATGCGTATACTGTATTGCCCAGCACGATTGCCTTTTAAGCTTTCTAAGCGATTACCCGATGGTATTTTCAAGGAATCAAGGCTCTTGGTTGCGTGCAAAATATAAAGTTTACGTAAGGCTGAACGTGCTGATTGGCCGAGTTTAGGACAAGAACCTGATTCAAAGAGTTTGCGGGTTTCTTTATTGGTAAAACTCATAATCATGCTGTACGTTCTCCATATTACGATATGTAGAATATATGCAAATAAAATTTGTTGTCAAGTGGTTAGCTTTGAAATGTTTAGCTTGGACACAGCAAGCCAATTTGAAAGGTATGCGCTTTCACACGTTTTTAGCTATATATACCAGCTTTGTTTTGTGTTTATGGATAAGTTTGGAGTATTAGCAAAATTAATAAGGAAGCTTTGGAATTAAAGGTACGCACTTTCGCGTAGTTTTTTCTGCGCCGCCGAAGAACGTACCTTAACCCGCCGGGAGGCACGCGCGGTAGCGCGTTGGAGTGAGCAAGGCGCACAAGTGGAACT
>CAYJGS010000043.1:11618-14086 GCA_964369505.1 uncultured Desulfovibrionaceae bacterium
AGTGAGCAAGGCGCACAAGTGGAACTTGTTTCCACTTGTATGCGATGCGCCGCCGAATGAACCTACCTTAACCTGCCGGGAGGCACGCGCGGTAGCGCGTTGGAGTGAGCAAGGCGCACAAGTGGAACTTGTTTCCACTTGTATGCGATGCGCCGCCGCGAACGTAAAAAGGAGAGGACCAAAAGCCCTCTCCTTCGTCTTACTTTATGTATCAGCCAATATTAGAAACTATAAATAAAGCTTGCGTTTAAGTTCCAAGCATCGGTAGCAGCGAAGCGCTCGCCCCATACTTCTTTATCCATATGCAAGAATAAGTAGCCTGCATCCAAGTGAATATTGAAGTTGTCATACACTTTGTAAACGCTGGTCAAACCGATTTCTACGGCATAGTCTTCGGTGGTCATGTACCAGTTAACAGGTGTAGCATAGGCGGCGTAGGTGTCAATAGCACCATGGGTAACTGCACCAGTGCTAGGATTATAGCTTTTGGAACCATTTAAGTAGCTAGCCATGGAGGTGCTATTGGTACCATTGATGTAGTTCACGCGGAATGTGTGCTTTAAGTCTTCAAGGAAGCTGAAGTCTTTAAGGCGTACACCAAGACCCCAAGTGCCGAGCATGCTAGTGCCGATAACATCTTCACCCATGCCAAGGTTGCTGTGACCGTTGAAAGCTACGTTGGAGAATTGGTTGGTGCTGTTGCCCACAGAGTTGGCAGCCATGCGCTCAGAACCGTTCTTCACGTCGTCGTCATCGCCAGAGCTGTACCAAGCATAAAGACCTGGAGTACCCCAATCCATTTTGTATTCAAAGAGTAAGCTTCCGTACCAACCGCTACGGCTTAAGTAATCTATACCGTAGTCAGCTGCGCCGTAGTTAAAATCAAAGGCAATGCGGAAAGGATTGGCGGCGGTGATTTCACCGGTAACGCCAGCATTCCACATGGAACCATAAGCAAAAAGATCGTTAGCTATAACAGTATTGCTCGTTAAACCACTCCATGCACCACCTACATTAACGGGTAAAGCTTGGGTTGTCAAAGAGCTAGACACGCCACCGCTACGAGCAAAGTTTTGACCAATGGCTGTGTACATAGCCCAAGGGGTTACTTTAAAGCCGTTAAAAGAAAGGGGCAGTACAAGACCAAAAGCATCTACGTTATCTAAATAGTTGCCAGATACGCCAACACCTTCGCTGTATGGGTTGTAGTGAGCGCCGCCCTCATAGTTGTCATTGTAAGGACGAATCCAGAAAGCGGTCAAGCTTACGTTGTCACTGAACTTATTGGAAAGTACAATACCAGCTACGTCGTTGTGGAAAACTTGGCTGCCAGCGGTGTACGAAGGCAAAGACAAGCCTTGAATACCCATGCGCACTTTCAATTCGGTGTTGGGTACAATCCAGTCAATATAGGCTTGCTTTAATTCAACGATTTTGCCGTCGGCGCCAAGAGCACCGCCGCCATCAGCAGATGAATTGCTACCCCAAGATGTTTCACCAATTTCAAAGTACACAGTACCGGAAAGGGATTCAGAGGCGATAGCGTGCAATTGCAAACGCACACGTTGACGAGCTTCAAAGGTGTCGCCACCGTCACTGCCACGTCCGTATACGTCATTGCCAGCGATTTCAGAAGCTCCGCGCAAGCCACCGCTTACGCCAAAGTCCATAACGAACTGGCCTTTTGCCTTAAATTCTATGGCGCTGGCACCAGTAGCCGCACCAAATACTAGGCCTGCGGCCAAGAGTAGTGTTGCAAGTTTTTTCATAACTTCCTTCCTTTTTGTTACAAATTTTATTTGCAGATTTATGTATTATCTCCATACATGTTGCGCATCTTAGCGTATATTTTTTTTTATGGCAAGTGTTTTAGTGTAATTTTTTTTACTAAACTACCTATTTAGCGATACAACACCCTAAAAGACAAGCATTACAATACTATAAATATTCTCTAGATTGCATTTTTTTGTGAAATATATGACTTTTTTTCAAAAAAAGTACAATTTTTTTTCCCCTTTTTCCCCACTTTTTTCCCGCTTTTTTCTCATTGGAGAGGTGTACTTATTTATAGCGCAAGCCATAATACTCTTTCTAGTCGAAAGCTCTGTCTTTTACAGTGACATAAAGCTTGTATCGTCAAGCACCTGAAAAGGAGGCCCTTCAATACGCATGTGCGCTAAAAAAGCTTCGCGCTTTTCGGCATTTTCAAATTCAAAGCCCATGAGCGCTCTGCCCACCATTTCGCCGCTATTGCCATAGTTAAAATAGCAGATATTGCTGAGCTTAGAGACATCTTCCATAAATTCCAAAAGGGCGCCTGGGCGCTCTGGAAATTCAATATGCGCCATGAGTGGCCCTTGCCAAATTTCAGGCTTGGCATGGATAATTCTAAAGGCCACGTCTTCTCTGTGGGTAACGTTGGTATATTTATAATTATAAGCCGTGAGCAATTTTTCTAAGGAATCAAG
>CAYJGS010000044.1:0-13953 GCA_964369505.1 uncultured Desulfovibrionaceae bacterium
GTGGGGGGAAGGGGAACTTTTTGGCGTTAGGGAAAGTTCCCCTTCCCCCCACATAAATAATCAAAAAAACAAATTATAATTTTTGCAAACCAAGTTTTTGCACAATAATGTCTGCCACTTTAGCTGTATACGCTTCGGATGCAAGGCCTTCTTTTTCCTTGCTTTGCAAGAGCAGATGCGGTGCATTTTTCAAGTTATCATGCGGAGTTACACCATATTCAGGTGCAAAAGCATTGTTGAAATACATGTCTTGGAAGTCAGCAAATTTCAGGCTGTGTGCGGTGGCGTCCAGCACAGAGTGTTCGTGTTTTTGTATAAGGCCAAGTTCTTGCGCGCGCATAAGCCCGGCCAAACATTCGCCGCCTTGGGTGCAGGCTATATGTCCGTTGCTATTGGCCAAGAGCATGGAATCCATAATTTGCTGCTCAGTTACTTGCACCACAGTAAAGGCATTTTCGCCGGCTTTGGCCACATAGGCATCTACCAAGCGTTGTACCCGTGGGAAAGAAACGGGATTGCCTATCATGGCCGCTTGCGCAACGCTTGGGGTAACGCTCACAGGTTGCCACACTCTTTTTTCAGGATTTGCGGCATAATATCGATAGACGGGATCGGCATGGTGCGATTGCACCCCAAAAATGCGCGGTAATTGTGTAATAATGCCAAGCTTATGCAATTTTAAAAAGCCGGACATGATGGCTGTGACATTGCCGGCATTGCCTATG
This sequence comes from uncultured Desulfovibrionaceae bacterium, assembly GCA_964369505.1. Classification (GTDB taxonomy): domain Bacteria; phylum Desulfobacterota; class Desulfovibrionia; order Desulfovibrionales; family Desulfovibrionaceae; genus CAYJAD01. Next base: position 726 of record CAYJGS010000044.1, read on the forward strand.
GGAACGAAAAGATTGATGTTTTCCACATCCCAATTATACCATTGTGCCACTTCATAGGCATAGGATTCTTGCCCCAATATGCGCCAGCTGTTTTTAGAATTGAGCAAAGCAACACGGCAAGTTTCGGCGAGCAATTCTACCACTTTCATGCAATCGTCAAAAACACCGGGCATTTCCAAAACCATGGCGCCACTGCCAAGGGGTTGGGAAAGTTGTTGGGGTGTGACTTTACCTGCGGGCAGTAATACTACAGATTTGAGCGGAGCCCCCACATAGGCGGCGTATTGGGCAGCAGCGGCGGAAGTATCGCCGGTGGAAGCACACACGGTGAGCACCTCATCCCAAGCGTTTTTGCGTGCCAAAGCTTTTAAATAGCTAAAAGCGCAAGCCATGCCGCGGTCTTTGAAGGACGCGCTGGGGTTTTGCCCATCATTTTTATAAGAAAAGCTCAAGCCTGTATGTTTTTTAAGAGCAGGAGAAGCTTCAATAATGGGGGTTATGCCTTCGCCAAGGTAGACAATGTCTTCGGCATCCATAACCGGCGCCATAAGTTCATAATAGCGGAATATGCCACGTAAAGGCGTAACATTTGTGGCGGCGCGCGCGTCAAAAAGTGCCCGCCAAGCCGCGCCGTCTTTGGCTTTTAGCGTGTCAAAAGTGGTATCTTCCAAAAGAAACACCCCACCGCATTGAGGGCAGGTGTATAATAAACTGTCGCTGGCATAACGCGCATCACAGCTTAGGCAAACATATTCCAATTTTCCCCTATATTCTGGGAAAATATTTGAGGCCTGCATGAATTACTCCTTGTATTCGCTCTTTTTCCAAGATTTTTCTTCGCCACAAATGAGCCTTTGTATATTTTCTCTGTGCGACCAAAAAACCAATGCCACTATACAAATGGATAAGGGAATATATGCCCAATATCCTGAAAGAAATAATAAAATTGGCATACTGACCACTAAGGCCAATGAGCCCAAAGACACGTAGCCAAAATAACAGATAAGCGCAATACATAGGATTGCGGCCAGAAGCAGCGGGCCAAAAGCTATGGCAGCAAAAACCCCCACGCTTGTGGCCACGGCCTTACCGCCTTTAAAGCACAAAAATACTGAAAACACATGCCCTAAAATCACGGCCAAAGCCACAAGGCTGACCACAAAAGCACTGTCGCTGGCAGCAATGGCCACATATACGGGCAACCAACCTTTGAGAATATCGGCAATGAGTGTGTAAATACCGTATTTTTTGCCACAAAGTCGTGCAACATTGGTGGAGCCCACATTACACGAACCGGCAGTGCGGGGATCTATGTCGCATAATCGCAGCGCAAAAATCAAACCAAAAGGAATGGATCCAATGATATAACTTGCAAAAATCCCAATTAATTCCATAAGCACCTCACATTTCTATGACTTCTAATAAGCTCATTTCATTAAGCAAAGGATTAACTTTGCCAATGCGAACTTGCACTTGTTGCCCAGGGCAAGCCCTTTCACCAAAAAAATGCCTTTTCCCACGCAAAAATATTTGCTCCAAGGGCAAATTCACTGTGGCAAAAGTATCATTTTCTTCTGTAACAACAGCATCATACCATATTTTATCGCCTCGCTGCCGTAAATATACAAGCCGCCAATACCTTGGCCTAAAGCGCTGTATCTGCCCGGCAGCGTCAAGGCGCATTTGCACAGAAAGGAGCATATGTTCTAAATTTTCCTGTGTAAAGCGTGGTGTGCCCATAAGTAGATAATGTACCACTTGGGCTTCGTTAATAAGGTCTGTATAACGGCGCAAGGGTGATGTTATGGGTGCATAAGCGCTTAAGCCAAGCCCCACATGATTGCGCGGCTGCATTTCCAACACAGACGGCACCAAAGTTTTGATAATGCGCGCCATATGGTGCGGTTCTTTCCACACACCCGCATATTCACGCGGCACAGCCACATCTTGAGTGCGGTACCAGAGGGGAATATTTTGTTCTTTAGCCCATGAACCCATGGCAGCACTAGCTAAAATCATCATTTCCGACACTAAAAGTTGCGCTTTAGGGGTGTGGCTAGATTCTTCTATGGATACTTTTATGTCTGCCCCTTCGCCTTCAAGGAGTACCTTGGTGTCCGGCCTTTCCAAAATCACAGCTCCGTCAGACACACGCACATTTTGCCGTAAAACAGCAAGTTTTTCACCAAGTTGTAATTGCTCTGTATAAGGGGTTGCCGCATTTTCTGCGCTATTTTCAAGCACAGCTTCACAATCTTCATAGCAAAGATTGGCCGCAAGCTGCACCCACTCTATATGTGGCGTACAAGAAGTCACCCTGCCTTCTAAATTCACATCGCACGTAACACAAAGCGCCGGACGCACATGTTGTGCAAGCAAGGAAAGCTTATCCGTGCCCAATATTTCCGGTAACATGTGGTGTGTGCCTTCGGGTAAATAAACACTGGTGGCGCGGCGCAAAACGGCTTTATCCAAAGACGAAGCATCGGCAAAGGCAAAAGGCCAAAGCAAAGCCGGGCAAGCCAATGCCAAATGCAAGCGCAAGGTGCCGTCAGCATTTTCTTCCATATAAAAAGCATCGTCAATATCGCGCGTACTGCTGCTATCAATGCTCACAAAAGGCATACTTGTGCTAGTATTTCCGGCATCCACCTTGGCCACTATGTCTAAAATAGTTTCTGTATATGCGTCAGACCATGCGTCGCCGGGTGTATAATCTGCCCTATCAAACCAAAAATTGTGGTGCGGCGGCACAATGCCCCAGGCCATGGCCAAAATAAGAGGAACATGGGGTAGAGTGGGTAAACCCTTGCTCAACATGCGCCACAAGGCTTCATCTTCTGTGCATTCAGGGTCGGCTATGCGCTGGCGTAGCATTTTTTCTAAAAGTTCAAGAACTTGCGCATCGGGCCATTCAGATGAATCCGCAGGGGGCAAATTTCTTTTTTTGTTATGTACTTCTAAAAGCATGCGAAAAAAAGCAGCACCGCCGGAAATGATGGCTTCGCGCTGGCGCACGGCTTCTTGTTCTTGCAAGCGCTTTTGCACAGTTTCTTGAGTGAATATTTCAAAATGGGGAGGATTAAATTTAAAATGGCTTTTACATTCTAAGAGTGCGTGGCCATAGGCCGCTATGGTATCTACAGAAAGGTTTTCGCCAAAAAGTTCTGCAAACCATTGCGCTGTGGCCTTATCCATTTCGCCTTGCGCAAGTTCCCAAAGTTCTAATGGATCAATGTTTTCTGCAAGAGTGTTGCGTTTTTCTCTGTGTTCCATGAGAGCATTAACGCACAAGTCGCGGCTAGAAATATCGGCAATAACAGGCCCAGACCACGGCAAAAGCCTGTTGGAACCAAGCTTTGTTTCGCGCCTATTGGGCAATAAAAGACGTAATTTGCCACCCTGTTCTTCTAAAACAAGGGCAATATGCAGTGCATTTGCTTCTAAGTACTCTACAATGCATCCCGCGCCGGGATATGTTACAAGCGCCATATAACCTTCAGAGAATTTAATATATACAACAAATAGAATATTTGTTCAGATTGTTGACAAAGTCTCCTGGGGGAACCTTTTTTGTGAACAAAAAAGTGTCCCCCCAGACCCCCTCCAAAAAAAACTTTAATTGCGGCAACATGTTATCTTTGAAATATAAATTTTGCCGCATCTAAGGTCTTTAAAAAATATGCATAACGCTTTTTTAAAGCCTTAAAATTCAATTTTTGAATTCTTTATATATATTACAAAGCGTTTTTATACTATAACTTTGTCCGCAGTCTGAATAAATAGAATATTTATTGTATTTGTTTTTCTTGACATTTGCCAGCATACACAAAAGAACGCCATTACGCCAGTGTGCAATGCGGCCAATTCGTGATTTTTTTACTGTGCCGGTTTACAATGCAAAAATTTCTTCCAGCGTGATAATGCAACGTCCAGATAAAACGCATTATTAGAAATGGATAAAGTTTTGGGATTTTGTAAAAAATTCTGCAAATTTAAGCTGGTATGTATACGGTAAAGCTCTTTGTGTCCTTGTAAGGGACAAAGGTCAAAAGCATCTCGCGCACCCTGCACACAAAAAGGCAAGCCCACATAGGCTGCCTCTAAGGCTGTGGTGGTGGAATTGGCACACCAAAGCACTACCCCTTCGCCTTGTCGCCTTTTTTTGCCTATGTGCTGAAAAAATGTTTGCATAGATTCGGATATTATTTGCACATTCTGTGTCAGGGCATAATCGCGTAAGAGAGCGTGCACTTCAAGAAAAGGATGGGGCTTAATATACACCTGCCATTGAGCAGCGTTTTTATTGTTTTGCAAAAAATCGGCAAGCAAGCGCAGTTGTTCTTGCGCTTCCACAAGAAAAAAAGACATTAATATATATAAATGTTTATACGTTTGCGGCGCAGGCATGGTGGCAAATTCTTTTTGCAAGTCTTCCAGATATGCATAGCGCAGAGCTTCTACTTTATGCAAAAGTTTTGGCGGCATATGCTGCGCTTCATATTCTGCGTATGCCATGTCGCCATTGACCAAAAAAGCATCCGGTAAAAGATGGTGTTTTTTTGCCAAGGCATAAAACCGCGCGTCTTCAAAATAGCGAAAATCCGTTGGTCGCACGCAAGAATGCTGCACGCCGTATATGGGGCCGGCTTGTGCTTTTTTCACAGCGCTGATGAGCATGCGCTCCCAAGGGCAATTTTCTTGGGGAAAAAGAGTCCATGCTTGTGCGCCCATAACCTGTACGTAATTTTGCAAAGATTTTTGCTGCAAAAGCCGTTCGAGGCCGCGCCAGCCCCGCAAACTTTCGCGCCACACATATTGCGTAAAAGGCCAATAATTGAAGCCTAGGTTCTGCATATGGCAATGTTCTTTAAGGGTTTTTTCTAAAAAAAAGCTGCGCCATGCCATACGCACAAATTGCCCAAATACGCGGCATACATCTTTATATCCCAAAAATTCTTCGGTAAAATAAAAATATTCTTGCAAGCCTTCTTTGTGCGCCTTGTTTTGTAATGCATCTTTGTTTTTTAGCGCAAGCCGCAAGGCCATATCTTCTTTGCGCATGCGTATACAAAGCCAATGTAAGGACATTTTTCGTTGGCGCACAAATTTTTCCCGCACATATTCTTGCAAATCTTGCCAATACGACGAAACAAAATGACCTTGCGCATCTTGCGTAAAAGGCGGCGCATACGTAACCAAGCATACACTTTGGCCAGCATTTTTATGTTGCTTAAGCGTAAAAACTCTATGGGGCAAAAGACGCTTAACACTTAAACACCAATGCCCAAACCGTAAAAGTGCCCCACAAAAATGAGGCATATGAGCTAAAAAATGTTCTTTCCGTATGCGCTTTAAACGACAAAATGCGTTTGCTACTCGATTAAGCTTAACAAGGCCATATTCTTCGCATTGCAATTCCAAGCCATTAACCGCGCAATATTCTTGTAAAATTCTATACAAAGGCTGCGTTTTGCCATGCAAAATTATTTTTTTGCCCTTGGCATATTTTTGCAAGCAAAGCTCCAAGGCACGTAATTTAAAAATATCATATAATTCTTGCCAGAGTCTGGGGTGCTTTTCAAAAAGTAATGTGTACCAATAAAAAGAAATGCCGTCTTGACCATTAAGGTGTGCGTGCAAGGCTTTGCCTTTATGTGAGATAAAAGCCAAATCATAGGTAAATTTTAAGAAATCCTTGCGCAATGCGGGTAAATTTTCTTGGCACCATGCGGGTAAGCAATGGCAATGTTCAGACACAGGCAAAGAAAAAGGCCAGGTATTCCATAAGAATACAGTGTCTTTTTCTGCATGTATGATGTTTTGTAAGATAGAATGGGCAATACCGCTCGAGCTTTGGGGCACCGCCCAAATATGTATGTGTGGCACGATATACTAATCACCTATTATAAAAGTCTATTATGGCAAATATTTTCTTACAATGATAGAGCATTCATTTTTGGGGCAATCTGCTAGATAGTGTCGTCAAATAGCGAATTTTTGCGTATATCAAGGAAGATGAACTTATTTTGAGGGAGTGTATTCTTCTCATACTTGACCGAAAAAATAAGCGAAATCTGACGCAGAGATATGTAAAAAGGCGCATTTGACGACACTATCTAACCGGAAGAAGTGACTTTGCGCACCAACACCGAATCCCCTGTGTAGATGCGTCTGTCTGGTGTGAGCAATTCGCCATCACGAGCCACAAGGGCTGTTTCTTCTTGCAGGTTAAGCGCTTCTAATAATTGGCGTGCGGTTTTAGGACGCGGCAAGGTAAATGTTTTCTCTTCCGGCTGTAAAAGCACCGTGATAACAGCGCGTCGCACTTCCGCCTGCACATCTTGAGTTTCTGATGGATTTTTCACACTATGTCCTTAAATTTCCTACGTTGTCCTATGCGCCACAGCCAAATAAGCCCCAGCACAACATACACTGTAATGAGTGTATACAAATTCATGCTTGCATCAACACCTGCACCCCAATAGCGCGTGCTTGATTGCCCCAAAAGCAAATAGGCAAGCGCAAGGCAGCCCAAAAGCACAAGCCATGATGTCCAAACCCAACGCCACGGCATGGGGTGCTGCCAAAAAATAGATTTACGATAAAAACGCTTGCTCCCCAAAAAGACCGAAAGCAAAACCAATCCCACCACAAAAGTGGTGACAGGATGCACCCCTTTTAAAAGAGTGCAAACAAAACCAACACTTAAAAAAAACAATGTCAAATACCAAGCCCGCACTTGACGCATTTCAAGCCCGCAAGCCAAAAATAAAAGCACAGCCCCACAAAATGCACACACCCAATGCAAGGCCAATGAAACAGCTATAGATGGATTCGGTATTTCCCAAAAAACCCTTCCGTGCCAATCGGGTAAGGCCGTCACCACCAGCAAAATCAAACCGGCGCTGAACGTGGCCCAAGCATTAATGGTGGGGGAAAATACCGATACCCAACGCCCGGCATCGCGCAAGGCCGCTTTGCGTTGCCTTGCTTCGTATATGGCAAGGAAAAGCGCTGCAAAAAGTAAGGGGAGAATAAAATAGATGATGCGGAAACAAAGCACAGCGGCCACCACCACTTGTTCGTGTGGGGTGTGAGTTAAATGCAAAATAACCAGCTCAAAAACACCCACTCCACCCGGAACGTGCGTCAGCACAACAGCCACTTGCGCCATAAGATAACTTGGTAAAAAATCTATAAAACCAATATGTAAACTGCCGGGAAGTAATATATACATGCACCCTGCAGCTACAATAAGATCCACGCCGGCCACAAAGGCTTGCAAAAGGGCAATTTTTAACTTTGGAAATTCAAATTCTTTACCAAAAATACGTATGGGTTTACGGATAAAATAACAAGCCACAAAATAGACAAGCGTTACAAGCAGCAAAAGTACTCCCAAGATACGCACGTCTTTTATGGGCATTTTATCAAGCAATTCTAAAGGAATATCCGGTGGAGCTATAATAAAAACAAGACCACAAAGCCCCAAAGCTCCCACCCAAAATGTCACCGCAAGCATAAGCACAAGGCGCACTATATCGTGCAAAGAAAAGCCCCAAGAAGCATAAAACCTATAACGCACCGTTGTGCCGCCAAGCAAAGCGCCAAAATTATAACTTACCGCTTGTCCTATAAAAGAGACAAGAGCTGTGCGCTTTAGAGGAAGAGGTTTTTTTATGGCCACAAGAGCAAGCCAATCATAACCCACAAGGATGAGATAATTTACAATCATAAGCCCCACAGAAGCCCAAAGACGCCAATGCGGAATTTGGTGAAGGCTTTCTCGTATTTGTTCAATACTATACGCCTTAAGCTTGTGATATAACAAATACACCGCACCTAAAAAAATGCAGCTTACGAGTATGGGGCCTAAGTATCTCAAATATTGTTTCATATAAAAAATTTATCCGTCTGATATGTAATGCAATGGGCGTAACATACCTGTTGCGTCCACAATATGCAAGCTCACAAAGTAAAATTTTCTTGACCCAAGCCTTGCCATGTACTATATTACCTCTCGTAGTTATTACCACTCTGTACGCTCTTCGATTTCGACGAGCGTACTTTTTTCTTATTCCATTGTAAAAGGCGTATATATATGAGTATTCCCATTTCAAAAGAAGGCTTCGCCACTTTAGAATTAGAGCTTGAGCGTTTAAAAAGCGAAAGACCGGCAATTATCCAAGCCATTAAAGAGGCTCGTGAAGAAGGCGACTTGCGCGAAAATGCCGGCTATGATGCCGCTCGCGAACGTCAAGGCATGACCGAAGCTCGCATTACTTACATCGAATCGCGCATGGGGCAATTTCAAGTTATTGACTTAGACAGCCTCACCAGCGATAAGGTTATTTTTGGCGCCACGGTAGAAGTGGAAGATGTAGACACAGGCGAAAATAAATTTTTTACGCTCTTAGGCCCTGACGAAGCAGATTTTGCCACCGGTTCCATTTCTATCTTATCCCCTGTGGGGCATGCTCTGCTTGGCAAAGAAGAAGGCGATGAAGTGAGCGTTGATATTCCCCGTGGACGCGTCACCTATGAAATTATTTCCATTGAGTTTCACGGCAGCCAAAGACTGAAGAAGCAATCTTAACAACTGCCGAAAATGCCTGAAACTCATAGCTGGACATTCCACATCACCACTCTTGGCTGCAAGGTCAATCAATACGAAAGCCAAGCTATTCGCGAAGCTTGGGCAAAATTTGGCGGCCAAGAAGTGGGGGAATGTGAGCAAGCCGACATATGCCTTGTCAATTCTTGTGCCATCACAGCCAAGGGTGAGCGTGATACGCGCAATGCCCTATACCGCTTGCACAGGGCAAAGCCAGAAGCATTGCGCATCCTTACAGGTTGCGCGGCTTTGCTTGTGGCAAAAACCCTGCAAGAAACAGAGCAAGAGCATATATACGACGTGCTTTTTCCTGCCACACAAAAAACAAAAGCCCTGCAAGACCCACGTGCATTTTTACCCCATCTGCAAAGTGAACATGCAGGAGCTAACCCATTAAGACCTCTAGACACTTTCTTAGAAAATCAGGACCTTACCCAAAGTGAAAGCGCTTTTGGAACTCATGGTTTTCATATTCAAAGCTTTCAAAGAGCGCGCCCTGTGCTGAAAGTGCAAGACGGTTGTTCGCACAAGTGTACCTATTGCATAGTGCCCTTAGTTCGTGGCAAAAACCAAAGCCGCCCTTTGCAAGAAATACTCGATGAAGCACGTCGCCTTTTGCTTGCAGGGCACGGCGAAATTATGCTTTCCGGTATTAATCTGCACCAATACGGACGTGATAATCCCGCCAGCGAACCGCAAAATTTTTGGGAACTTTTGCGCCGCCTCTGTACGGAATTTGCTCCGGAATTTATCAAGAAAGCCCGTTTTCGCATTTCTTCTTTAGAACCCGCGCAGCTACAGGCAGAAGGCATAGAAAGCTTACAAGAGGCCATGCAAAGCGGTATGCTTTGCCCCCATATACACTTGAGTTTGCAACACGCAAGCCCCCGCATTCTCAAAGCCATGGGGCGCGGTCACTATAATCTTGAAGCCCTTGAGCAACACTTAAGCAGTCTAAAAAAGTCTTATCCGCTCTTAGGTCTTGGGGCAGATATTCTTATGGGTTTTCCCGGTGAAGAAGAAGAGGACGTGCGCATAACCCTTGAAAAAATTCAAAGCCTTAACCTTAACTATGCCCATGTTTTTCCTTATTCAAAACGCCCAGGCACCGCCGCTGCAAATTTTGCCAAACAAGTGCCTGCAGAAATAAAACAAGAAAGAGCCGCCAGAGTGCGCGAGCAAGTGGAAAAACAAAAAAACGCTTTTTTACAAGATGTTGCGCAAAAGTCTGAACTTTTTATTGTTCTTGACGCCACCAGAGAAGTGGATCCGCAAGAAAAGTGTTCCATACACACTTTACAGCCGCAAAAAACTGATGCAAAAAAATTCAATCACTTAAAAGAAGCAAAAGCCTATAAAGGCATTGATGCCCATTATGCGCCTTGCCGCATATTTCTTGATAAACCCTTGCACGGCATTGTGGCTGTGCGCCCCTTGGTGGTTATGGATAACACCATACACTGCCTACTCATTTAGCGGACAGCTCAGATTGCATAAAGCGGGCCGTACCTGCCTTCTTGGTGCACAAACTTACAAATCCCGCACTATAAAAATGCTTTGTAATGTCTTAACTAAAAGTTCAAAACGTAAACTTTCAAGCCTTAGATAAGCTGTGTTAATAGCAATTTTTGAGAAGCTTAGATGCGGCAAAATTTATATTTCAAAGATAACATATTGCCGCCATTAAAGTTTTTTTGGAGGGGGCCAGTTCTGAGCGGGGGGAACGCTTTTTTTGTTCACAAAAAAGGTTCCCCCAGAAGACTTTGTCAACAGTCTGCGGAGGAAGTAAATTCCGCCTTCTAATATTTTATTCCGATTTTAGGCCATCCAAAAATCTCTGTACGCCATCTATGCCCTTATCAAAGGTTTCGCGTGTCCAAGAAGCGGCATCTTTAGAGGATTCTTTCACACTTTCTTTGCCTTCTTCATAATATTCCCCAAGATTTTTCTTGGCACTTTCATAGCCTTCACCTGCGGCCTTGACTGTTTCTGACAAACCTTCTTTGCCCTTTTCATACGCCTCTTCAAGGTCATTTTTTGCAGTATGCTCTCCACCTTCAGCGGCCTTGCCAAACCAATAAGCGGCTTGGTCTTCATCTTTTTCTATGCCTTGACCATTTTTATACAGCACACCCAATTCATGTTGCGCTCTGCCATAGCCTTTCTCGGCGGAATGTTTAAGCAAAGCGAAAGAAAGCTCCCAATTGCCTTTTTTTTGCTCGGCTATACCTTGTTCGTAATATTTTTCAGCTTCATCGGCCAAGGCATAAGGAACTTGTACACCGTATAAAAATGCACAAGCAAAAACAAAAACGCATAATATTTTGATTATTTTATACATATTGTGCAACATATAATTCTCCTTTTTTTACTATTAACTACCTAAGAACTTATTGAAAAAACATCTACAGTAATTTTTTTATCCAAAACTATAATACTCACTGCATACAGGTTGTTCAAAAAGTGTAATATGCAAGGAAGATTGCTTTTTTAGAGGCAGCATAGGGCTCTTATGGCCCATGCCACGAGAAAAAAGTGATCTGACGATGCAGATTGCGCTTTTAGGGCAGCCTGTCAATATTATAGCCGCGCGGTGTGACCATATACCTACCCAAAGCCTGCGTTTGGCTATTGCCAATAACAATGGTAGACAACATATCGGCACTTTCCGGCGCAAACTTTGCCAACTCTTGCACGCTGACCTCTTGATTTTCCCTATACGCATTACGTACATGCCCCAAGGGAGTATGAGGTTCACGGTATTGTATAGCAATATCTAAGGCCTGTTGCAAGTGTTCCTTGCGCCCGCGTGAACGTGGATTGTAGAGTACCACCACAAAATCAGCCCCAAAGGCAGCGTGTAAGCGCTTAATTATTTTTTCCCAAGGGGTAAGCAGATCGCTCAAACTTATGCAAACAAAATCGTGCATGAGTGGTGCTCCAAGCAAGGATGCGGCTCCGCATACGGCCGGAATTCCTGGTATAATTTCTACGGGGAGCAAGTCTATGAGCCCTTGTTTAGCCAAAAGTTCAAGCACAAGGCCAGACATACCGTATATACCGGCATCACCTGAACACACCAAAGCTGTGCGCTTGCCCTGCATGGCACTTTGTATGGCCGCTCGACAGCGTTCTTCTTCATGTCGCATGCCTGTTACAAGAATTTCTTTTGTTTTGCGTAAATTTTCTGGCACCATGTCTACATATAAACCATATCCCGCCAAAACTTCGCAAGATTCAAGGTGTTCCAAAGCCAATGGCGCAAGAAGATTTGTATTGCCTGGCCCTAAGCCTATAATGGTAAGTTGTGCGGGTTTCATACATTTCCTTTTTTTATTATGCAGAGGCCTCTGTAATAGAAGAATGCTGCTCATGCACAGCTATAGCAATGGTTATCTTACCAAAATATTTTGTTTTTGGCGCAATTAAAGCGGGATTTTCTCCGCCGGCAGCAAGCAAAGCTGCTCCTTCGCTTACACTGATATTATCCACCCCAAAAATCTGTGCTGCCATAGCAGAAACATGTACGCTGGGGGCTTTGCCCAAAGCGTGCGGCTCATAAAAATGTACAGGCACTTGCAAAATTTTTGCGGCCTCACAAAGCCCTGCTTCGTCCTTTTTTTTATCTACAGAAGCCAAACAAGCCAAGGCCTTGGGCTCCAGTTGCGCACTTTGTAGGCATTGGTGTATGGCGGCAATAATATCCTTGGCCGGCACGCCACGTTTGCAGCCAATACCCATACATAGAGCAGGAAAAGCCAAACGCACTAATTGTGAAGATGCTGGAATATAACGCCAATCAAGAGACACAAGCACAGAATTTGCGTTCAATGGCTGTTCTTGCAAATTTATAGAATTGAAAAATTGCTCAAAGCGCGTTTCTATCCTTGGCAATAAACCCAAAGGATCATGACAAAGCACTTTTTCACCCCGTAAGATAGCAGCATTGACAAGTTTGACCTTATCCCAATCAAGGATAGTACAATCCAAGGCTTGCGCCATCATATCTATGGCAGGCACATTGTGCACATCGGTGGCTGTGGTAATCACGGCCTGTGCCCCCAAAGCATTGGCCACTTGTTCGGTTAAGGCATTGCCACCGCCCCAATGTCCGGCAAGCAAACTTATGGCAAAATTACCCAATTCGTCGCACACCACCACAGCCGGATCATAACTTTTATGCCCAAGATGCGGCGCTATAAGCCGCACGGCAATGCCCGCTGCCCCAATAAATATATGTGCGTCGTATTCACGAAATGTCAAAGAAATTAGGCTGGATAAATTCTCAAAAGGCCTTGTGCCAGCTTCGAGTGGCTCCTGTGTATCGTTAAAAAATATATGCTTGGGCGCAAAAATTTGCCACATTTGTGCAGGTTTAAAGCAATGTACTAGGCGCTTGGCCAAGGCAAGGCCTTGTGGCGTTATGGCATAACAAGCAATGTTTTTTGGCATGATATTGTGGTTGTTATGTAAAAAATACTTTATCCGGAAAAAGGTAAGGTATATTCCCCTGACCCCATGCGTTTTTGCAAAAGCAAAGCATCTGCCAAGGTTAAAGCCACCATAGAGCGCAAAACCGGTACCACCCGAGGAATGGCGCAAATGTCATGC
>CAYJGS010000045.1:0-3318 GCA_964369505.1 uncultured Desulfovibrionaceae bacterium
TGTAATATGACTTTCGTCAGCACGATCGATAAATCAGGAATAGGGAAAGCTTTGCTTGCCCGTTAAGTGACTGATTTTCGTGACTTTCCGCTTGGCAGCTTTGCTGACATAAGCGGCGCAAAACCCACGAAGTGGGGTTTGTCATCAAATTGAGGAGACCGTGCATTCAAGCATAGTCTCCTTTTTATTTGCACAACTTACACACCATATATGGCTTCATAAAGAAAAACTTTACTTGCTAACAAATGCGCCTTCACGTAATATGCGGAAAATATATATTTAGATAGTGTCGTCAGATGCGCGAAAATTCGCTATGTGAAACACTATCTAGGAGATTTTCCTATGCTACACAAAAAAAACTTATCACAATTTTTTGTAATTACAATATTTTTATCTCTCTTTTTACTCCAAGGCTGTGCCAGTAAATATGGGCCGCAAACCACCACGGTAAGCTATTATCCCATGTGCTACCAGCCTGTGCAACAATTGCGCAATGAAGAATCCAATATCAACACTTCCACAGCAGGTGGTGCTGCCATTGGCGCCATTTTAGGCGCAGTAGTTGGTGGCCTTGCCACAGGCAAAGCCGAAGGTGCTGTTGCCGGTGCTGCCATTGGGGGTGTTGCCGGTGCCATAAGCGGGCATGCCTATTCTTCTGCTAAGGCAAAAAACAGAACCAAAGAATTTTTGCGTCAATACTCCGGCCAGCTCCATGAAGAAGCAGTGCACATGTCGCGCGCCAATGCCGCCGCTAAAGCCGCAGCCAATTGTTATAACAAAGAATTCAGATCAGCCATTGCCGCGGCAAAAGCAGGACGTATCAGTAAAATCGAACTCACCAATAGATATGAAGAAATACGCGCAGGCTTGCAAGAAACATCGCGCATTTTAAAAGCAAATTATGATTCCACTTGGGAAAAAGACCAGGAATACAGGCAAATTATGGCTGCAGAAACCGGCGTTTCCGATCCTGTATATGCCCAAAATACTGCAAGAAAAAGCTCTCCCAAAAAAACATACCGCCCAAAAGCTACTCGCACAAGCTCGCCAGAGGTAAAAGCCGCTGCCCAAAGCACAGCCACATGGCAAGATTCTCGTGCTGATTTGCAAGAAACTCGCCAAGATTTAGAAGAACAAATCGCCAATAATGAAGACATATTAGAAGCTGCCCTAAACGGCTGATATACACCATAATTTTGTAATTGCTGATGGAAAACAACATGCTTGCATCTGAAACAGAACATCAAAATGGGCAAAGGCCGGCAGCCTTTTATACTAGGCCTTGGTTTTGGACGCTCATCCTTCTTTTGCTCCTTGCACTTTTTGCGGCTTATTATTTCTGGACAGAGTGGAAGGAACAAAAAGCGTATGAGGCAACACAGCTTGCTCTTTTGCAACAGAAAAAATTAGAAAACTCTGCCCTTGAAGCTGAAAAAGAACGTCTTTTAGCTTTGCTGCAAGAAGAACCTTGCACCTTAAAAGACATATTAGAAAAAGACAGCAGTCTATGGCCTAAAAATATACCCTATACCAAGGAAAATACAACGCCGCTCACTCCTGCACCGCCATTAAAGGACACTCAGCCGCTGTCTCCATTGCAAAAGCATGAACCACAGAAAAAAACGGAAGCAGAAGCACCGCCTCCTTTGGGATCGCAAAATAACGCAACGCCAGCCCCCCAAAATAATGCAGCACCGGCTACTGCCATAGCCGCAAGCTTAGAAAATGCTACAGTATTTATTATTGCCGAAAGCAACGGTAATTTCTCGACAGGTACAGGCTTTTTCATAGCACCGGGCATTATTTTAACCAATGCCCACGTGGTGGGTCAAAATCCACAAAATATCTATATTGCAGGGAAATTTCAAAATGGCGTTGTGCAAGCCACGCCGCGCATAATCAGCAGAAACGATAAACGTGATTATGCAGTCTTAGATGTACCTGTAAAAGACATCGCTCCTTTAACTTTTAACACTTCTGTGGTGCGCACCGAAAAAATCAGCGCTTGGGGTTTTCCCGGAGCTATTTCGCAAAACGACCCAAAATATCAAGCCTTATTGGCAGGAAAAAGCCCCAGCGTGCCCGAAGTTGTGTACACAGAAGGCAGTGTGAGTGTTGTGCAAGAAAACAAGCCGGCCATCATTGTGCACAGCGCTGTGGTTTCTCAAGGCAATAGCGGCGGCCCCTTGGTCAACCAACACGGGCAAGTTGTGGGCATAAATACCTATATTTCCTTAGACAGTGAATCGTATAGGCAGTCAAATTTGGCCATTGTCAGCAAGGATATTGTGGATTTTTTGCAAAGCAATAATATTCCCTTTACCTTAGCAAAAGATTCTCAGGAGTAATTATGGGCGCATTTATCACCACCAGCAAACGCAGTCTCATGCGCCCCTTAGCTTGCCAAGGCATTCTTGTCACCGATTGTTTCCACCAAATAAAAGCGCTTCTGCAAGAGCTTGGTCAAGAACATGCAAACTTATTAGCCGAACCACAGCACAGCACAGGCCAAAATGGTCAAGAAAGCATAGACTGGTACGCCAATAACATGGGGAGCACCCAAGAAACTCCCAAGCCTTTGAGCGAACTTGCACCAGAAGAGCAAGCAATAATCACGCAAAAAATACATACCTTAGCGCAAGATATTTCGCGCAAATCCGAAGAATTGCTCAAAAATTCTGACAGCCAACATATTTTAGCCGGCGAAATGCTCAAATTAGCTTTACAACATCCTCAAGAAGACGATATTTGGGTCATCGGCCAAGAAGCCTTTGTGGTTAATTGGGGCTTTGCCCCCGGCACCGTGGGCGCACAACCTGTGGATTTAACCCGCATAGCACCTGCGATTCCTATAATTATGGCAGCGCCTGCAGCTGTTGCTGCAGCGCCCATGGCTGCAGCTGCTCCTGTGGCGACAAGCGGTTGTTTAGGTTGGCTTTTACCCTTGTTTTTATTACTTTTGGCCTTGCTTTTACTCTTGGCAGCCCTTGGTTTTATGCGCTTACCCTTCCCCGCAGGTTGCATACCTGTTGTAGATTTAAGCCAAGATTTTGGCCTTGAAGATAAAAGAAAAGAAGCCCTTACAACCGACCTTGACGCCTTGCGCCTTGCATTATTGGAACGCGCTGCCCTTTGTGTTCCCCCAAAGGCCGAAGCATTGCAATTACCCAAAAAAGAAGAAGTGAAGGAACCTGAAAAAGAACCTATGGTAGAGCCTCCCCTTGTGGCAGAAACGCCCAAGGAAGAAGAGCCTCCCACAACAGAACCTTTTTTGGCCATGACAGAACCAGAACCAGAACCTAAACCTGAGCCAAAGCC
>CAYJGS010000045.1:3418-13833 GCA_964369505.1 uncultured Desulfovibrionaceae bacterium
AAGCCTAAGCCTGAACCCAAGCCTGAGCCCAAGCCCAAAAAGAACGATCCTTTGGAAATTCCGGAAGATGCCAAAGAAAAAAATGATATGAGTTTCTTAGAAGGATGTTGGACCAGCGAAACGGGCTTGTATAATTCTCGCACGCGTGAGCCGCTCATAGCGGAATATTGTTTTGATAAAAATGGCCAAGGTCGCCGTATCGTTCGTGAAAAGAGCGGGCAAATTTGCACTGGCGGTGTTCGGGCCACGTTCAATCAAAACGGAACTTTGAATATGCAAAGTGTGGAAGCGCATTGCCCAAGCGGCAATGATTATGTGCCACAAAGGGTGCAATGCACTGGCGAAGAAAACAGCACTTTGTGCAAGGGGCAAGAGCAAGCCCCGGGGCGCAATACCACTTGGGACGCCAAATTCTATAGGAAATAACATGGAAACAACGCATATAAGCCTCATACCCGGCGGATGCCCGCAGTTTTTGGATTTCACCTTGCAAATATCTGCCCTACCGCGCTTGCGACGGTATTTTAAAGAAGAAAAAATCCACCATGAGGCAGGCACAGAACAAGGCCGCTATACGCATACACTGCGCTGCATAGAAAATGAAGACGACACATTTTTTGACCAGCTCACAGGCCAAAGCAGTGAATATGATTATGAAATGGATATCCGACGTGTTATAGAGATTTGGAATGACACTTGGATTCCACTGCCTTTTTTGCGCACACGTGGGCAAACGTGGAATGACGGTAAAGACCGTTTTGAATGCGGCCCGTCCAATTGGGTGCGGGCACGCATGACTAAAATAGATGCAGGCACTTTGCACCTCACACTTATTTTTGATACCAATGTGGAAACTCCACCGGAAAGTGGCGAAACATATTATGCCCTAAGCCCCGGCGATGTGGCTGCCCACGGAAATTTTTGTTTGGCGCATCACGTGCGTGATAACAGTTGGTTTTTGAATGAAGCCTGGGTAGACGCGTGGTTATTACATATTTATGACACACACCGCAGCCAAAAATACCGCGGGCGCGGTTCTTGGCGCGACGATAATCCATATGTGCTTGAACATTTGGCTTCTTACCTCACTTGGCTTGAAGTGGTACGCTTGGCTGTGCAAAACCTGCACGTGCAAGTTATCAATCCCGAACGCGAACAACCTGTGGAAGTGGATCTCATACTAGACATAGGCAATTCGCGCACCACCGGCATATTGGTAGAAACTCTACCCCAGCGCATAACCAACCTTAACGACAGTTATTTACTAGAATTACGAGATCTTACAGAACCTCAAAAAATCTATAACGATCCGTTTGAAACCCGCATTGAATTTGCAGAAGCAAATTTTGGCGACGACCTTTTAAGCCGAAGATCAGGCCGCAAAACGCCGGCCTTTGCTTGGCCTTCGGCTGTGCGGGTGGGGCCAGAGGCTGCCCGCTTGGCCACACGTGCCGTTTGTGCCGAAGGCAGTACCGGCATGTCAAGCCCAAAGCGCTATCTTTGGGATGAGCGCCCTTGGCAACAAACGTGGCGCTATAATACGGGGCTTCCCCAAGAACCCATGGTTATTCGCGGGCTTTTTGCCAAACAAGTCAATTCACAAGGAACTCCCCTATCCTGTTTTGACGATGCCCTGTTTAAGCGTTCAAAAATCTTACGCCAACAAACCAAAGAACTAGCTTTTGAATCGCATTTTACCCGTTCATCACTCATGCTTTTTATGGTTGGTGAAATCATAACCCAAGCTCTTGTCACCATAAATGCCCCAAGCACCCGTTCACGCCGCGAGCTGCCCCATGTGCCAAGGCGTTTACGGCGCATTATTTTCACCGTGCCCACAGCCATGCCCGTGGCCGAAAAGCGTATTTTCCGCCGCTGGGTCACGTGGGCTGTGCGCGTTGTTTGGCAAGCCATGGGCTGGGAACAATGGTATAAAAGCACGCAACACGGGCAAAGGCTCACATCGTCAGATTACCGCATAAGCCCTCAGGTGCGTTGCGATTGGGACGAAGCCAGTTGTTCACAAATTGTCTATATTTACAATGAACTTTCTGTAAAACAACACGGCGATGCTCACCATCTTTTCCGCCTTTTGGGTAAGCCAAGGGCGGCGTATAACAACAAACCTTGTCTGCGCATTGCCTCCATAGACACAGGCGGCGGCACCATGGATTTATCCATTGCCACCTATGAATTGGCAAGCCCCGAAGGCGATACAGCCAGATTATGCCCCCATATGGAATTTAGAGACGGCTTTAACATTGCCGGTGATGAAGTATTGCGGAATATGGTTTCCCAACACATTATTCCCTGCTTTACAGAAGCCTTTAAAAAGGCCGGCGTGCAAGAAATTCAAGAACTCATCGGCAAGCTTTTTGGACGCGATACCATTGGTATTTCCAAAGAACAGCGCAATTTGCGCTCTCGCTTTGTGCGCCAAGTGGCTGTGCCCATGGCCCTTGGTATGCTGGGTATTTGTGAGCACGTATACCAACAAAGCACAGAAAGCCGCGAGCACCACGCGCCTTTTACCTGCAAACTCAAGCATTTCTTCACCCCCATGCATCAAGATGCAGAATTTACATTCACTGAAGTTGCAGTAAATACAAACGTAACAGAAGAAAACATGGATTATGGATCGCCCTTTGCCATGCTCGAAGGCGTGCACTTGCCGGAATCTTTCTTCCACCCCATGCCCCAAAACCATATTATCACAGCAGTAGAAGAAGCCGTGCGCAGTAAATTGCCATCTCAGGTAAGTTTTTCTCTGTTAGATACAGAAGTACGCATAAACCCTGCCGCCGTAGAAAACACCATACGCGCTACCCTTGGGCCCGTATTGGCCGATTTGTGCGAAATGGTGCACTTATACGATTGTGATGTGCTCTTGCTTACAGGCCGCCCCAGCGCTTGGAATGGCATTGTAAGTCCGGTACTTGCCAAATTGCCCGTGCCCGCGCACCGCATTGTGCCCATGCGCAGATACCGTGTGGGCAATTGGTATCCTTTTGCAGACGCCAAAGGCTGCATTACAGATCCCAAGACCACCGTGGTTGTGGGTGCTATTTTGTGCGCTTTGGCCGAAGGGCATCTTGAAGGTTTTTCATTTGATGTTGGAAATTTATCTTTATCTTCCACGGCTCGCTATGTGGGAGAACTCAACACCGACGGCAAATTGCCCAAGGCTAAAGTTTGGTTTGAAGTAGATGTAGACAGCAATGAAGGTGTGGAATTAGAGCGGCAAGTGGCCTTTGCAGGCCCCTTACCCATCGGTTACCGCCAAGTAACCGCAGAGCGCTGGCCCACCACACGCTATTATCTTATGTCTTTTACCAGCGAAGAAGCAAGGTCCAGAGCTTCCGGGCGTTTGCCTTATGATGTGTCGGTGCGGCTTTCTGTTTCAGAAATATGGGACGAAAATGCCGACAGAGATGAAGGCGATTTTAGCATAGACAGTATTGTGGATAAAAATGGCAATGCCGTTAACAATCGTGATTTAGAAGTGCGCTTACAAACTTTGCAATTGGATGAGGGGTATTGGTTGGATACGGGAATTATTACCTAATCCAATCCGCTCACGGCGGCGGATACAATGCAACTGGAAACAAGTTCCAGTTGCCCGCCTTGTTCGCTCAATAGCTCGCTTGCTACTCGAGCCTCCCTTATTTAAGCGGGCGGGTTAAGGAAGAAACTCACGGCGGCGGATACAATGCAACTGGAAACAAGTTCCAGTTGCCCGCCTTGTTCGCTCAATAGCTCGCTTGCTACTCGAGCCTCCCTTATTTAAGCGGGCAGGTTAAGGAAGAAACTCACGGCGCGAAAAATATTTCTACTACGCATTTTTTGGAGAATATACATGCACTTAGAAGATCAAAAATTGGCCGAACAATGCCAAAAACTACAGCAAAACACCGCAAAATCTTTGCAATGGCTTCATAAAAACAAAGACCATATTGGCAAAGAATATGACGCTCTGCATGCAGAATTACGCCGCAATATGCGCGCCTTTCATAAATGCGAAGTGGCCGCCAAGCGCAAAATGTGCGTGGGCGTTTTTGGGCCTAGCCAATCGGGTAAATCATATCTTATATCCACCCTTGCCAGAGACAGCGAAGGCAAACTATTTGCAGATTTTGACGGCGAACAGCGCAATTTTATCACAGAAATAAATCCTGAAGGTGGCAAAGAATCCACAGGTCTTGTCACACGCTTCACCACCACTGCCCCCACAAACTTACCCGAAGGGCATCCCATACGCTTACGTCTTTTAACAGAATGCGACGTGGTGCGTGTGCTTGCCAACACCTATTATGCCGACTGCGAACACAAAGAAGCCCCGGATCAAGACGCACTCTTACAAGATATGAAAAATCTTGACGCGCTGTATAATGCTCAAAAAACACCAGAAATAGAAAGCGACGACGTGGAGGAATTGCGCGAATATATGCACCGCAACTTTGCCTCACGCCCAAGGGTGCAGCTTTTACAAAGGGCCTATTGGCAAAGGGCTATTCAACTTGCCCCGGGGCTTGACCTGCAAGGACGCGCCAAATTGTTTTCACTCATTTGGGATAAAGTAGAAGCCTTCACCGATCTTTACATAAAATTGTGCAGCGCCCTACAACAACTGGGAAATCCCGAAGAAGCCCACTGCGCCATTGAAGCCCTCATCCCGCGCGGGCAAAGCATTATTGACGTGGCCTTGCTTAAAGATCTACATGAACACAACAATAATGCCGCAGATACTCTTAATATTATTGGAAAAAATGGGCTAAGCACCAAATTGCCACGCGCTATCATCACAGCCTTAACGGCAGAGATAACCATCTATATGCGCGAAAAGCCGGATGATTTCTTTGACCATACCGATTTATTAGACTTTCCCGGTTATCGTTCGCGCCTGCAATTAGAAGACATTGGCCGCGAATTACAGCGCGAAGGCACGTTGGAAAAACTTTTTTTACGCGGCAAAGTGGCCTATCTTTTTGAACGCTATTGCGCCGAAAAAGAATTGACCAGCATGCTCTTGTGCATAGGACCAGGTAATCAAGATGTACAAGAATTACCTCGTGCCGTGCAGCATTGGATTGCTTCCACCCACGGTGATACTCCGACCAGAAGAGCCGCCACTTCCGCCGACTTTGGCCCTGCCCTTTTCTTTATCCTCACCAAAATGGATGTGGAATTTGAAGAAAAAGAAGGCGCCATCTCTGTGGAAGGACGCTGGACCACACGCATTGAAGCATCGCTTTTGGAATTTTTTGGCAAAACCGACGATTGGCCCACCAATTGGGACGGACAAAACGCTTTTGACAATATATTTTTGCTCAGAAATCCCAATATCAAAGCTAAAGCCTTATTCAATTTTGCAGATAACGCAGAAATCAGTATACGCGAAGACCAATTGCCCCACGTGCAAAAAATACGCGATGCCTTTTTACAATCTCCCTTAGTGCAACGGCATGTGAAAAATGCAGCCACTGTATGGGATGCAGCCATGACCTTAAATGACGGCGGCATTACTCTTTTGCGCACCTCTTTGCGACCTTTATGTAATCCGGATATAAAAAGGCGACAAATTAGCGCAACCCTTAACCAATGCATAGAAAAAATCAGCCATATATTACAGGCCCACTGGAAAACAGACGACAAAGAAGAAGAGCGTAAACGCCAAGAAAAACTTTCAAAAAAATTGGCAAAGCATTTGGCACATATTGTAGAATTACAACGCTTTGGTGAATTTTTAACCAATATACAAGTGCGCGACTATGACCTGTATGCCCTGTATTTTCAAGTTGAACAAGAACGCCTAGAGCAAAGCGAACAAGCGCAAAGCATTGTGGGCACAAGAGTTACAGCCAATAATCTTTTGCAAAATGTACTCGGCGACCTTAATTTTGACGACGACGAAGACGATGCCGTCGCCGAAGATACCAATGTCACAGCTTATCAAGACGAAGCCGAACGCTTTACCGATCTTGTTATCGGACATTGGATTGAACAAATGCACAGCTTTGCTTCAAGCCTTACAGCGCAAAACTATTTTGCCATGCCCGAAAAAGAACTGGGGCTTTTTATACACGAACTTGTATGCACCATGAACCGCCTTGGCATTGCTAAGAAAATGACCGAAGCCCAAAGAAACGTAGTCGGCTATGGTAATATGGCTCGCCAAAACCTTGTTTGGAAGCAAGCAAGCCTTGCAGCAGAAAGTATCAATTCCTTTGTGCATTGGCTTGGCCTTGACCCGCGTTTCCATGAGAGTGACACTCGCACGGTTGTGGTTCAAGGCAATGCTGTGGTAGTATTCACTCCACCGTCAGAAAAAAGCAATGCCAATGCCTTTGCCGATGAAGCCATAGCCTATGATAAAAATTATTATGGTCATTGGATTCGCACATTTATGTACAATATGATTTGCAATGTAGATTTTGACAGCGCAACTCCTTTTAATAAAGAAGAAAACGCTGCATTAGGCCATATACTTGCTGCATATAAGCAAGCATTCCCAGAACAATAGCACAATTATTTACATAGTTTGAACACAGGGAAAAACATGACTGCACATTTCACAACGGACCCAAATCAAGGCCAAGGCCACGGCATTATTGTTGTCCCCAACATACAATGCTCTGGCTCGCCAAGCTTTGCCCTATACCGCGCCTCTGATGGGCAATGCCTTTCTCTGCACGGCTGGCAAGCGGCAGAAGACTATATGCAACCCACAGCATGGGATTGCGATACAGGTAATTTGCGCTTGGCTGTCAATGCTGACATTGTGGATAATTTAGATATACTTGAAACATATCGTATTTTTGTTAAAGACGAAACACAAGTTTATGAACCACAAACTTTGCTTATCGAAAACATTGACTATTCTTCCATGCACGGAGGGCAAGGAGTTGGTAATATGCCGGATGCACCCTTAAGCATGGGCATGCCCCCTCTTATGACAGATCCACAACCTGAACAAAAGTCTGAATCAGAGCAGCAAGCAGAACCAGAAGATCTGCCATCACCAGACCCTTTGAGCATGGAGCCGGAAGTTACAGAAGAAAAAGAAACTCACAAAGGCCGTACAGCACTTATTATCATACTCATAATTTTGCTTTTATTAGGTTTTTTAGGGGCCTGGTGGTATATGCAAAATAAAGAAGCTGCCATTCCCGAAGTTCCTTCAAGTGCTGCAACTGATTTACGCACCGAAGAAAGCACCGCCACACCTGAACAAAACACAGAAGAAAATACCAACATTCCGGAAAAACCTGAATCCTCTCAAGACGCCAAAGATAATGCAGAAACTAAAGCAGAAGAGCTTAAAAACACTCAAGATACACAAAAAACTACCCCCAGTGCCATGAACCAAGCTCGCGAACTTTTACGCAAAAATGATAGCGGTTCAGCCAGTTGGCACTTGGTAGAAAGCTTACAAAAAAGCCCTATTCCTGAAGGCAGTCAAGAAAATGCCGAACAAAAACAAGACGCGCTTTTCTTGCTTGTGGAAGACGCAGCGCAAAAAGGTGTGAGCAAAGCCATGCTTGCCCTTGGCGCTTATTATGACCCAAGCGATACAAAACCCAAAGGAAGTATACTGCCAGATATGAACGAAGCCTATGCTTGGTATAAAAAAGCGCAAGCTGCAGGAGAAACCGAGGCAGAAAATGCTTTAAATTCCTTGCATATTTTTGTAAAAGAAGCCGCTGCCAAGGGTGATACCCATGCACAACAATTGCTACAATCGTGGAAATAAACTAAGGCACCCTATGCAAAAAAAAATTAGCAAAATAAATATATGCATATACCTTGTATTTTGGATATTACTTCCTTATACAGCGCAAGCAAAAAGTATTAGCGTGTGCACCCCCATGGACAATCCGCCCTATGCTTTTTATAATGAAAAAGGACAAAGAGAAGGCTATAATATAGATGTACTTAACGATTTAAACTTGCCCTTTGAAATTGAATTGAAAGAATTAGACTTTGCCACGTCTGTTGCTGCTCTGGCCCAAGACGTTTGCCACATGCTTTTGTTTCCCATAAGCCCTGAGCGCGCCGCCAATTATCCTTATATAACCATGAGCAACGCTCTTATGGAGGCTGGCCTGCACGCTCTTGTGCTTAAAGAAAGCTATATTACAAATAATGCAGATTTAGCTTACAGCATCATAGGATTGCTGAAAAATAGCTCTGCAGAAAAATATGCCTTGCATAAGCTTAGCGGCAGTACTATTTTTGCTCTTGGCAATGCCCAAGATCTTATAAAATTACTGCAGGAAGGTGAAATAGAATGCATTTTGGGCAACAAACCTTTTTTAGAATATCTTATGTCGCGTCATGATCATTTACGCATGCTCACCCCAAGCCTTGCCCCGGCAAAATATGCTTTTGCCATTTCCAAAGATCGTGAAGACTTATTAGATATTATTAATGAAAAAATAACATTTTTGCATAAAAATGGTAAACTAGATAAAATTTATGCCCAGTGGTTTACCGCAAAACAAAACAGTGCCAAAGCGGAGTAATACATGCACCCAAAACATTTTATATCACTTATAACCATATGTTATCTTATGTTAAGCTCCTTTGGAGCACACGCTGCCACCCCCTTGCTACAAGAAGGCAAAAAAACAATATACCAGCGTATAATAACACACCCCGATGCCAAAATTTATGCAACTGCTCAAAAAGATGCCGCCATCGTACAAGAAAAAGTTAAAACATTCAGCGTGTATTATGTGTATGGGCGCGAGCAAGATTTTGTGCAGGTGGGTCCTTTGGGCAAAGCCCCCTTGGGTTATATAGAAAAAAATAAAGTAACAGACTGGAATCAATCACTTACTTTACTTCTTACATCGCGCAGCTCCCGCGACCCTCTGCTCTTTTTTCGCCATGAAGACGCGCTCAAAAAAGTGTGTACAGCCCTTGATATGGACACGCAATTAAAAGAAATACAAGACCTTATTGCCAAAGGTTCCCAAGGCGAAGCCTTAGCAAATAAAGATATTGTGGCCACAGAACCGGCCGACAAAGAAGGTGCTGTGACCGCAGAACGCTTTTATCTTATGCCTATTTTGCAAATGACCGACCCCTTTGAAGGTGTAAAGTTCTTAGAAGTGGCTTCCATTGACCCCGGCAATACGGCAAAAAATACCGATGCAGCCCCCATAAAACCGCGCACAGCTATTGCCTTTGTTATAGATACTACCATTTCCATGAAACCCTATATCGAACAGAGCCTCAATGTTATCCGCAATTTATACGATAAACTCGAAAAGGACAATTTGGCACAAGATGTGGGCTTTGGGGTAGTTACTTTCAGAAATAGTATAGAAGCGCGCCCCGACACCGAATACAATAGCCGCCTTGTAAGTGATTTTGCCACAGCAGAAAACCGCGAAGCTTTAGAATCAGCTTTAGCAAAAGTACAAGAAGCCAAAATTTCCACCCATACTTATACAGAAAATTCTCCGCAAGGCATTAAAACTGCTTTGGATTCCATGAGCTGGAGCGATTATACTTCGCGCATGCTCATTGTTATTTCTGATGCAGGCCCTCTGCCCGCTTCTGATGCCTATGCCACTGTCAAAATGGACATGCCGGAACTTTCTGACTATGCCCGCTCTAAGGGTGTGTGGATTTCTGCCATGCACGTGAAATCTCCAAGTGGTGCCAAAAACCACGCCACAGCAGAACAAAACTACCGAACATTAACAATGCTTTCAGATAATCGTTCAAATTATCAAGCTATTAAAGCGCAAACACCTGAAGAAGGCGCCAAAAATTTTGCCACTGCCACCACAGCCCTCACCTCGGGCATTGTGAATATGGTGCGCATGACTTTAGAAGGCAAACTTGTCACTAAGCCCAAGGATGAAAAAACTACCGCCAAGGCTTTAAGCCCCGAAGAAGAAGCTGCCCAAAATGCCGCAGCTCTTGGCTATGCCATGCAGCTTGAATATTTTGGTAAAGTTAACGCCACTCGCGCTCCTTCGGTTATCGATTCATGGATTGCCGATATGGATCTTGGCATGTTAGCTCAAGGTAACCAAATACCCACAGTGGAAGTTGCTGTATTATTAAGTAAAAACCAACTCAACGATTTGAGCCAGCAACTCAAAAATATTATTGATAATGCAGAACGCACCAAAAGAACAGACGCTAAAGACTTTTTCCAAGGTATTTTAGCAGCTTCCACAAGAACAGCCCGTGATCCCAACAGCCCCATGCCCCAAGGGCAAAACTTATCGGAACTTGGTGTATTATCAGAATTTTTAGAGGGATTACCTTATAAAAGCGACATCATGCTTTTACGCGAAGAAGATTGGTATCGCATGAGCATTGGCCAACAAACAGCCTTTATCAATCGCTTAAAATCGCGGCTGGCTCGCTATGCAGAATATGATAAAGACCGCAGT
>CAYJGS010000046.1:0-12411 GCA_964369505.1 uncultured Desulfovibrionaceae bacterium
ACGGCGGGAGCTTGCATTTGAGCAGGAAGTTCCACGGCAGACAAATCAGGCGCTGCCACAGGCTCTGCGGCTAAGAAAGACGCTTCGTGTGTGGAGCCTGTACGGGAATTTTCTTTTTGACCAAAGCTTCCGTGCACGGGCACGCCAAAGACAAGGGGAAGGTTGCCAAAGTAGCGAACTGTCCAATAAAAAGTGCCACTAGCATTACTTACTGTGCCGTTGCTATCTTCTAACACAACATTATTCCAAGCTATACCGGCCATGGGCGTGGTGGCAAAATCGTATTTACCGGCCCAAAGCACAGCTTGCGGCGCAACTATAATAAGGTCTTCAGGTGTTTCGGAATATTGTAATAGAGAGCGCATATCAAAGTATACAGAAACAACACCTAAGAAGTTTTGCGAGTCGTATAAAGGTGTTGCCAAGAATAATTCTGGCCCCATGGGAGTATCTTGGGCAATGGCGCGTAAGGCGCGTAAGTTTTGCTTGCTGTCTTCAGCCAAGAGCGGCAGAAAATCAAGAGGTTTCATAGATGGACCAGGAACTTGCCCAAGCATGGAACCGTCGGCACGAATACCGGCAAAACCATCAAGCCAAGGGAATCGCGTAAACAAAGCTCTAATCCATTCATTGGTTGGTGGTTTATCTGCATTGGTCATAAGCTTTTCAAGATTGGTAAGCTCTTTATCAATGCCCATCATGCTTTTAGCTAATAAAATTTCATACTTTTCCATGTCTCCTTTATCATCATAGTCGATGGTAGCAGGAGCGCTCACATTTCTGTACCAAAAACCCTTGGTATCTTTCCACACGTCCTTAACTTCTTGGTTGGAGCTACATCCAAAACCGCCAAAGACAAGGAGTGCCATAAGTAGTGCAACGGGGGTTTTTGTAAAGTGTTTTAACATACGTTATCCTTTTTTGAGTATGGCTAAAAAATACAAACAATGTTAGATTGTTATGATGTTACGCGGCTTTCAAGGCGTTCTGCCAAGCTTTCCAGCACAGAAAGCACTCTATCTTTGGCGGGAGAAGGGCTTTCTACCACCGTTTTTGTTTCTTGGTCTTTTGTATTGTTTAAATTTGCGGTTAAGGTATTAATTCTATACTGCAAATCTACTTTTTCAGCTTCAGTGTGTGCCGCTTGCATAAGTTCGTTATAAATGCTTAAAGCGCCTTCATAATCGCTTTGTTCAGCTAGCACTTCGGCCATGGATCGAGTGCGCAAAGAATACTCTTCGCCTTCTTCTTGCTCGTCTTTATTTTCTTGTACATGTTTTTTTTGTGTGAAACTTGCATCAAAGGAAGTATCAGCAGAAGGCTCGGGCAAGTTTTTAGGAACGACAAAAGAGCTTATTTTTCCTACAATTTGTATGGGTTTATCTTGCACGGGAGAATCTGTTTTTACAGAATTTGCCGTAGGTTCAGCGTTTTTTGGATTGTTTAGTGAATCTTTTTTAAGGCTTTGAAGGCCGGCAGCGAAAATATCGGATAAAGAAAGATTTTTTTGCTGAAAAGAAGCTGCCAAGAAAGACAATATAAGACTTGTATCCCCTTGCATTCCATAGTCTTTGGCATTTTCTCCCCAAGCTTGCCAAAAACCGGCATAGCGAGCCAAAAGTGGTGCTACAATGGAAAGTTGTTTTTCTAATTCTTCGGCATATTCGGCATTAGGTGAAGATTTGTGCAATAACTCTACAAGGAAAAGACGCGCTTCAATGAATTCGGGATTGCGCTCGAGCCCACGGAACAAAGTGGTCAAAGCCCTTGATGTTTCATTATTATTTGCAAGCATCTTTGCCAAGGGAAAGAACAATTTTGAGCCGGGCTCAAGGTCTACAACTTCTTGATACCAATCAATTTTTTCGCGCATGATTGTCCTCTTTTGACTTTACATTGTCTGTTGTATCTGTAAAAAGATACAAAATTTCATTGTCTCGTACATAGTGAAGGCGTTGCCTAATCATTTTTTCTACATAGGCGTCATCAGATTTAAGTAAACGTATTTCTTGGCTTAGTTTCATATTAACATTGTCTAATTCTGTAAGTTCACTCACAAGGCTTGCGTATTGCTTGCGCAAGTGATTAAAGGCTAACATGCCGCCATCACCCCATACCATACGGTAAAACAATACAACATTTAAAATGCCAAGAGCCACAAGCAAAAGGGTGCGCCAAAACATATTATTGTAGTACCCGCTTGCTATGGCTTGCACTGTGTTCTTGAACGTGGGGCAAGCTCAGCTCTTGTAAAAAAAGTGCTGTGGCTTGCTCTAAGCGATGCACATCGGCTTCGCAAAGGCTTATGGCGTCCACCTCTTTAAGATATCCTTTAAGTGCAGTCATTTCAATTTTGAAATTTTCGTACAAAGAATATTTCTCCATATCCACTTCAAGATCTAAAATAGTCTGCAAACAATTTTTTAAACGAACCTGTAAATGTAAAGACATAGTAGTTATATTTCTTTTTTTTGTACTTGTTTTATAAAAACGTGAACATAATTTATACCTGAAAAAACTGCCAAAATAACCGATATATATAAAAGAAACATGCTAATGGGCTGTGGGTCAAATCCTAAGGTTGGATAATGTAAAATAAGCCCGCCAAGGGCAAAAATTTGGAGCACAGTTTTAGCTTTACCATAATTATCTGCTGCAAGCACAATACCTTCGTCTATGGCAATGGCGCGTAAACCTGTGACCACAAGTTCGCGGCATATTATTAAAATTGTTAACCATCCCGGCACCCAATTCAGTTCCACAAACATAATCAAAATGGAGCATACAAGAACTTTGTCTGCCAAAGGATCAAGAAATTTGCCAAAACTTGTAATTAAATTATAACGCCTTGCTATATAACCATCTGCCCAGTCGGTGAAAGAAGCCGCCATAAAGGCCAAAGTAGCGAACACGCATACTACGGGGCCTTCAAAATAAAGGAGCACAATAATAAGCGGTACTATTAGTATTCGCAAGATGGTAAGTTTATTAGCTAAGTTAAACATTTAAATCCAAGCTGTATTTTTTGGTAATATGACATAGGCACACAAACCAGCGTTAATAAATAGTATACTCACATACAAAACTAAGCCCTATCACATTTTTGCTAGGCAGAAAAGAAAAATTTATTCCTTAAAAAAATACAATGTACCCGCTTAACAAAAGATAAGGAAAATGCTAGGCGATGTGTGGGGTTATAAGAATGCTGACAAAGTCAGCACGATAGATACATCAAGAGCTGGCGCAATTTACTTGATATTATCCCGTATGAGTCAATTGTAAGGATAGCCCATACGGGATAATAATTCTTTATTGTATCAATCGTGGTTGGTAGCCAAAGCTTCAAGGCTGCTGGTAGCAGCGTCAGCTATGGCGTCGGCAAGGTTTAAAAAGCCTTGCTTGGCTGGTGAGCTTTGTTCCAAAAATACCACAGGCATGCCGCGGTCTGCCGCAACCACTGTGGTGGGATCAAGAGGAATATCTCCTAAGAATTTAAGTCCATAGCGTTCCGCCAAAATCTTTCCTCCGCCTTTTTTAAATAAATCTATGGATTCATGACAGTGGGGGCATATAAGTCCGCTCATGTTTTCCACAACACCAAGCACATTAGCTTTGGCATATTGCAAGAAGTTTATGGCTTTTCGTACATCTGCAAGGGAAACTTCTTGTGGGGTTGTGACCACAACACACAAAGCGTCGGGTATGGTTTTAAGCACTGTCATATGCTCATCGCCGGTACCGGGAGGAGAGTCGATGAGCAAAAAATCAAGCTCGCCCCACTGCACGTCTGAAATAAATTGGCGTATGGCAGCTGTTTTTTTAGGTCCGCGCCACAATACGGCGCTGTCTTTTTCTTTGAGCAAGGAATCCATGGAGATAACGCATAAATTATTATTGAAAACGGCAGGAAGCATAAGGGTGCCATTTTCATTCATATCTATGCCGGCGTCAAGGCCAAGCAAATTGGGCACACTTGGTCCGTGAATGTCTACATCTAAAATGCCCACCTTAAAGCCACGCGCTGCCAAGGCTGCGGCTGTGTTTACGGTGACAGAACTTTTGCCAACGCCGCCTTTTCCGCTCATAATAAAAAGCTTATAGCGTATTTTATTTAAAGCATTAGATATGCGGCTGTCTTGCAAGGCCATGGCTATGCTTTGGCCGGGTTTGCCTTGTGGCTTTGCGCCACCAGATGGACATTGTGTCATATGTTTCTCCTTAAATAGAGTAATTTTAGCTGAAATTGCTATACATTTATGGAAGCGCTGATTTAATAAGTGCTTCCTTAAAGTGTCTTTTCGTTCGGTAGTTTTGCTGCCGAAAGCGACACAAACACCGCAAGGCGGGGTTTGTTATCTTATATTAATGGATTATGGTGCTCTGTTGTACTTTGCCTATACGGATAAGCGACGCAAAAAGTAGCAGATGCGAGGAAAATAATTTTTTTGAGGCAGCATAGGGCTCTTATGGCCCATGCCACGAAAAAAAAGTTATTTGACGAAGCAGATGCTGCTTTTTGTGTTGCTTATTACCAGCCGTGGTTTCCCACAAGATCTACAAAGGCAGCCGGCCCTAAATTTTTTACAATAACCTGCCCTTTTTCGCGGCGTATACGCACAAGGTGTTGTTCACGCTTTTGGTCGCCCACGGGTATGAGCATGATGCCGCCTTCATCTAATTGTTTAATAAGAGGTTTTGGCACTTCAGGCCCTCCGGCGGTAACAAGTATACGGTCAAAGGGCGCCGCTTCTTCCATGCCAAGGGTGCCATCGTCAAGTTTCATGTATATATTATTGAGTTGTAATGTTTTTGTGAGCAAGGTTCGTGTGGCTTTAAAAAGTTCTGGTATGCGCTCAACCGTATACACGCGGCAACCCATAAGGGCAAGCACGGCCGCTTGATAGCCTGAGCCTGTGCCTATTTCTAAAACACGCATTCCCGGTTCAAGCTCTAAGCTTTCTGTCATAAAAGCCACGGTAGAAGGTTGGGAAATGGTTTGTCCGTGCCCTATGGGGAGGGGGCGATCTTCATAGGCTTGCATGCGAAAAACGTCTTGTACAAAAAGGTGTCTTTGCAAATCATTCATGACTTTTAAGACTCTTTTATCCTTGATGCCCGTTTTACTATGCAGGCTACGCACCATAGAAGCGCGTAAAATTCTTGGATCCACTTCGGAAATCTTATGTGTAGACGCGGCTTTTTGAGCCTTATGGGGAAAATGTGTCATATATCAACTCGCATAGCAAAAATATGTGCATAAAATAGAGCACAACACGTTTTAAGAACAAATTTTTGCCCTTTAGTCAACCATGACAAAAAGAGGACAAGAGGCTATATACAGAGAAACATTACGCAGTGAGTGTAAGTTATTTTTGTATTTTGGGGAAAATTGTTTGAAAAAATTTAGCATATGTTTTAAAATGCAAAAAGAACGTATTGTTATTAATATTGAACATGAATAATTTTATAACAAAATAAATTTTGTTAGGCAGTAGGTTAAATATGCGTATTAAATCAGTAGTATATTCACTTGTGTTTCTTGTGTTTATAGGTGGATTGGGTTTTGGCGGGTATGCCTTTTTTAAAGATATGGAAGGACCAAGCATTACCTTAACACCAAATACGGGCAGGATTTCTTTGCACACAGATATGCAGCTTGTTATGTCTGATCCGTCAAAGATGCGTTCTGTTACCGTGGTTGTACGCAAAAATAACAATCGTATTCCTGTGTTTTCCAAACATTTTTCGCCGTATCAACAAGAAGAAACGGTTACGTTTAACTTAAAAAAAACCGGTCTGCGCGAAGGCGCTTTTGACTTAGAAATACGCGCTGTAGATGCTTCTTTGGCCGGTTTTGGTTTTGGCAATAGCCGCACCATATTTGTTCCCATGCGTCTTGATACGCAAAAACCGCGTATGTCTGTTGTTTCGCCGCAACCCTATGTGCGTCGCGGTGGTTCTAGTGTTATTCGTTACACCATCAATGAAGATGTGCAAGAAAGCGGCATAAAAGTGGGTAAATATTTTTTCAAAGGGTATAAGCAAGCCGATGAAAGTTATATTTGTTACTTTGCTTTTCCGCACCATATGCAACCAAAAGAATTTAAGCCCATACTCATGGCTCAAGATTTGGCCGGAAATACTAGTGAGCGGGGTGTTGCCGTATTTGCTTTGCAAAGGAAATTTAAATCTGACAGAATTAAAATAACCGATAATTTTTTGGGTCTTGTAACAGAGCATCTTTATAATTTAGCCCCAGATGCGGCAACACCTCTTGAAAGGTTTCTTATCATAAATAGCGATATACGTTTAGCAAATACCATGTTTTTATCAGAACTTGGCAAGGATAGCGCAGAAACAGTGTTTTGGAAGGGCGCCTTTATGCGTTTACCCCGTTCTGCTTCTAGGGCAGGCTATGGTGAGCACAGAAGTTATGTGTATAATGATAAAGTCATAGACAATCAATGGCACCTTGGTTTTGATTTAGCTTCTATCAAAAATGCCCCCATACCCGCCGCCAATGACGGTAGGGTTGTTTTTACTGGTGAATTGGGTATTTACGGCAAGCTTGTGGTGGTGGACCATGGTTTAGGGCTCATGTCTCTTTATTCGCACTTGAATGATATTTTTGTGACTACCGGCGATATGCTTAAAAAGGGAAATGAGGTCGGAACCACCGGCGTGAGCGGTATGGCTTTTGGAGATCATGTGCACTTTGGCATACTTGTGGGTGGTGTTGAAGTTACTCCCTTAGAATGGTTGGACGCAAAATGGATACGCGATAATATTACGGGGCGTCTTAATAATGAATAATGATTGGTAGATGATGATATGCTTAAAAACGTAAATGCAATAGAATGTTACATATGTTTAGGCTCTAATATGGGGTATAGTGAAGCTATTTTGCAGCGTGCGTGTGAAGTTATACAAGCAGAAGCGGGTTTAAACATAGAAGCAAAATCTCCCTTATACTACACCGAACCGCAAGGTTTGAAAGAACAAGCTTGGTTTGTCAATCAGGTCATTAGAGTAGAGTGTGACACGTCTTGGTCTGCATCTCAGCTTTTACAATTTTTGTTACTTTTAGAAGATAAATTGGGGCGTAAACGTAGCCCTGCGCCGGAGCTTAGGTGTGGGCCAAGGACTATTGATCTTGATTTACTGCTCTTTGGAGACGAAGTGCAAAATTCTTCTTTTTTAACTTTGCCACATCCGCGTATGCTTGAGCGAGCTTTTGTGCTCATTCCTTTGTGCGATGTATTTGAAAAAGAAACAATGCCGGAAATGTTTAGCAAAATTGAAACTGCTTTGTCTTCCATGCAATACCGCATGGACGGCAAAAAAATATATCAGTAAAACGGAGAAAAATATGTGGAAATGGATAATATTGGCAGCAGCTTGCTATCTTTTATACAGATTATTTGCCAATGATGTGAAAAAAAAATTGGCTAAACAGAATGATCCGGCTGAAATGGAACGTAAAGTTTCAGAAGGTGAAATGGTAAAAGATCCGGAATGTGGCACATATATTGATGCAGATAGCAGTATAACCATTAAAAATGGCGAAACTATACACCGTTTTTGCAGTTATGACTGTCGTGACGCTTATTTAAAAAAATTGCAAAGCGGTGAACGCGTGTTACCGGATGCAGATAAAGCAAAGTCTGAATAGTTTTTAGGAAATATATTAGCTTTTTCGGGTGTCAAATAAATCCACAGAAAAAGCCAAAGAGCCTACAAGTATTGCTAAAAGCAAACCTAAAATGGGTGTGAGGAATAAACTGCCAAGCACCCATTCCCAAATTCTTTCCCCTACTTCATAACCCAGTGTTTGTATGCTAAATTCGCTAAGCCACGTACCGTGTCGCAAGCGATAGCCCACTAATATGGCAAGGCCTGGCAAAAAAGGCGGCCAAGTGAGGGGAATCATAGCTATGGCGCACAGCCTGTTCATACGCAGCCAACCAATGCAAAGCAGCAAAAAAACGCTTTGTACAATGGGAGCGGGCAGGGTGAGTATGGCCATGGAAATGCCGGCAGTTCTTGCAAGTTCGCGAGGGGTAGCTCTGTTATGGGGATCGTGCATAAGGCTGCGCAAAGCCTTGATGGGATGGCGCAAAGATATGGCATTTTGGCTTGAGCTGTCATAGCGTTTAAAAGGTAAAGGGATGAGTGCGCGCATGGTTAAATGTATAGCAGTCATAAGGATGCGTGCAAAATTTTGCGCATGCTTTTTTATGCGTTTTGTTGTGGGTGTGCTGGCTAATGTTTCTGTTGTTTTTTCTGGAAGCAGGGAAATTTCTTGTATGGCAAAACCTGCCCAGAGTGCGCGAGTATGCAGTGCCAAGGCAAAATCTTGTCCTTTGGCTGTGGACTTTATGCATTGCAATGCAGCTAAAGGATAGATGGCTTGAATTTGCAAAGGATTTTTTATGCGCTCTGCCGTATTTACCCGCACACAAAAAGAAGCAATCTTTGTGGTTATGCGCTCTACAAAAGTTTTTTTTGGGGGTGTATGTTCTTCGTATAACAATATATCTTTGGGGTGCTCGGATGCATTTTTTAATAGAAATAAAATATTATCAAGTGTCTGTATTTTTTTTGCATTAACGCAAATAATATGGCTATAATCCATGTGCTCGGTTTTTTTTTGGACAAAGCGCAGGAGCTTTTTAAAAGAAGATTCTTTCTCTAAATATATATGCTGTATATGCTCTTGGGTGGCTTTAAAAGGAACATCGTTTTTATTTTTTTCAGAGGGCTTTGGAGTGTGGGCTACAATAATGGGAATGTGTTTTGTTTGATCGTGCAA
Source organism: uncultured Desulfovibrionaceae bacterium (assembly GCA_964369505.1). Lineage (GTDB taxonomy): Bacteria > Desulfobacterota > Desulfovibrionia > Desulfovibrionales > Desulfovibrionaceae > CAYJAD01. Next base: position 8,813 of record CAYJGS010000046.1, read on the forward strand.
GAGCATATTTTGTAAAAAAGTGTGCAACGTGTTTTCTTTGGGGTATTCATAAATAAAAATACAAGGTTTCATATGTTTCCTTCCTATTTGCTCTTGGCCTTTGTTTGTATCTGGTGTATTCTTTACGCAAGGTTGCACTATTGGTCAATATAGTTAGTTAAGTTGACATCGTTACTGTCAACTTAACAGGCTGTTGAAAAAGTGCAATCTGCGTCGGCAGATTACTTTTTTGTTCGTTGCATGGGCCATAAGAGCCCAATGCTTCCTCAAAAAAAGCAATCTTTCTTGCATCTTACACTTTTTGAACTGCCTGAGAAGAACGAAGATTTTGGTTTGTTTTAAAAACACTTTGTTTGAAACGACTTTTTCAACAGGCTGTTAAGTAAAGGTACACTTGCTCCGTCACTTAACAGTTCAATAAAATTGTACTTATGACTACGCAGTGATTACTTGCCTTTTGAAAAATCGTAGGAAAATTATTCTTACAAAATGCCTTTTAGTTTGCCAGCAAAGGTGGTTTATTATGTTGTATGTACTCTGGACTTCACACTGGGCTAGGCATTTTAATAACAAATCAGAGCCATGCAAAACGCACTCTTCTGCAACAAAGGCAGATGAGCAAGATTTTTGGCAAAAAACTTGGCATGCGCTTCCTTTGGAAAGACAAGAAAAAATACGTAAATTACGGCACACAGAAGATAAGAATTTGCGTGCGGCCAGTTATTTTGTGTTGCGCTATGCGCTTATGCAAGAATTTTCCATAGATAAAGAATATACTTGGTTTTCTGCTGCCTATGGTAAACCTTATCTTGACGGTGCAGATGTTTTTTTCTCTTTAAGTTATATCCCTCAGGGGGTATTGTGCGCTGTGGCTAGAGAAGAAGTGGGAGCAGATATCGAAATGTGGGAAAGCTTTGCTGCGCGCAAAGGAGCCCCGTGGGAAAAATTTTTTAATGCAGAAGAATTATATCGCATAGCTCGCGCCCATAATAGAGCAGAGGCTGTTTGCACCCTATGGGCTGCCAAAGAAAGCGTGTATAAATATAGAGGGCAAGGGTTGCAAGAGGGCATGCCCTTGGTATTGCAAGATAAAAATGTGCAAGTGCACACACTTTCTTTAGTTAATAAAGAATGTTGTGTTGCTTTGTGCAGAAGTGCTGCTTCGCAAGGCAGATTGCCAAGTATCCAAGAAGTACAGTTTGAGCAATTGCAGCCTTTTTGGCAAAGGTAAAAGCACAAGATTGGTTTAGAATTATTTTTGCTTCATAAAAATGATTGTATGTTTTTGATAATATAAAACTTTTTGTGGGTGTTTTTGAGCTTTTGCCGCTTTGAACACTTGACACAAAGAGCATTGAAAACTATGCTCTTCGAGCGCGATAATGCGTTTTTGACCTATAACAAACCTTTGAAGGAGTTTTTATATGGCTACTCAAATAACAGACGCTACATTTAATGATATGGTTCTTAAGTCAGAAATACCTGTATTGCTTGATTTTTGGGCGCCTTGGTGCGGGCCTTGCCGCGCTGTGGGTCCCATTGTGGATGAACTTGCCACCGAATACGAAGGTAAAGTTCTTGTGGCAAAAATGAATGTGGACGAAAATCCAGCTACCCCAACACAATTTGGTATTCGCGCCATTCCAACGCTCATCATTTTCAAAAATGGTGAAGTTGTAGAGCAAATTACCGGAGCTGTAACCAAAGAAGCCCTTCAAGAAAAATTAGACCAAAAGGCTCTTGCATGAGCACATATGATGCCATAGTTATTGGCGGCGGCCCCGCCGGACTAACAGCGGCTTTATACTTGGTGCGCTCTGGTTGCACTGTGGCCTTGGTGGAGTCTTTAACTCCCGGTGGGCAGGTGCTTAAAACAGAATTTATCGAAAATTATCCCGGTTTTCCTGAAGGCGTTAAAGGCTATGAATTAGCTGATTTATTTTCTGCCCATGTGCAAAATTTAGCCATAGACCGCTATACTAAAGCTGTGACAGAAATGGATCTTTCTAAGGAAAAAGCGGGCATACACCGCGTTATGGTGGGGGGCGAATGGCTTGAAGGTCGCACTGTAGTGATTTGCTCAGGTTCTGCTCATAAACACCTTGGTGTAGAAAATGAAATGAAGCTTTCTGGTCGCGGTATATCTTATTGCGCCATTTGCGACGGTAATTTCTTCCGCGGGCAAGAAGTGGCCGTGGTTGGGGGTGGTAATACCGCTTTGGAAGAAGCTTTGTATCTTTCAAAAATTACGAAAAAAGTGTATCTTATTCATAGAAGAGAAGAGTTTCGTGGTGCAAAGACCTATATTGATAGGTTGGAAGCTGCAGAAAATGTAGAACTTTTGCGTAATTCTGTTGTCACAGCCATACACGGCGACAGTGATTTAACAGGGCTCAGTGTACAAAATGTACAGACCAAAGAAATTACAGAGCTTAATGTTCCGGGCTTTTTTGTCTTTGTTGGTATTAAGCCCAATGTGGATTTTGTGCCAGATATGGTTGAGCGTGATGGGGCAGGCTTTTTGATTACGGATACTGAAATGCGTACCAATGTGCCTGGTGTGTTTGCTGCCGGAGATATCCGGTCTAAACTTTGTAGGCAGGTAAGTACAGCCGTGGGTGATGGGGCAACCGCCGCTCAAGCTGCTTTCCTCCATGTGGAAGAATTCGATGCATAAAAAATTTTCGCATATCTTGATGATGCTTGTAAGCACTTTGTGGCTTTCTGGTTGTGGTGTAATCGACTATTTTTATTTGCCACCGCCAGAGGATACCGCGCAAGAGCTTTTTGAAACAGCCAATGATTTCATGGCCTCCAAAGACTATGTGGCCGCTGCAGAGCGTTATAGTAAGTTGCGCGATGTGTATCCTTTCAGCCCTTATACCTTGCAGGCTGAACTTTCCTTGGCTGATGCATATTTCCTTGATGGGGAATATAACGAAGCTGTGGAAGCGTATAAGGATTTTGAATCCTTACACCCACGTCATGAAGCTGCTCCTTATGTGCTTTATCAAATTGGTGTGGCTCGAATTAAAGGCTTTATTTCTATCGACAGACCCACCGTGGATCTGCAAGAAGGCTATGCCTATCTTGAGCGCCTTACACAAAGCTATCCAGGTACACCATATGCGGAAAAAGCGCCTGAGCATATGCTAGAAATCCGCAGGCTTATGGCTGAACACGAAATGTACATTGCCGACGTATTCTATAATATGGGCAAATATGGCCCAGCATGGCGCCGCCTTACCTATGTTGTAGATAACTTTAGCGATGTTCCGGAAGTGGCAAAGCACGCTCAAGAAAAAAGCCTTGCTGCATACCATGAATATACGAAAGAACAAAGCGAAGCAAAAACCGATGCTCGCGAGGGTAGTATCAGCGATTGGTTCGACTGGCTCTAAACCAGCTCGTTGAAAAAATACCATCTACTACGTCAACTAAAAAAACGCAGACACCTTATGTATGTCCATATACACAGCGGTGCCTGCGTTTTTTTGTTTCCTTGTATCTGGCACTTTTTGAACGAGCTGGGCTATTATTAAACACAGTTCAAAAAGCCAAACTGCTTATGTATGTCTATATACGCGTTGCTCTCTGTA
>CAYJGS010000046.1:12421-13522 GCA_964369505.1 uncultured Desulfovibrionaceae bacterium
GGCACTTTTTGAGTTGTTTAAAAGACGTTGAAAAAATACAATCTACTACGTCAACTAAAAAAACTTGAGACACCTTATGTATGTCCATATACGCGTTGCTCTCTGTATCCGTAAGGCTCGTACCTCGCCTAACGGCTATGCTTCGCACCCTTTGGGCAGGACGGCGCAGCTTGGCTTTTTTCGTTTCCTTGTATCTGGCACTTTTTGAATTGTTTACAGGCCTTTGAAAATACCTTCCCCCAGAAAAGGTGGAGCTACTGAGTTAAGGCACAGGTCTACTATAATGCTGCTAAAAGTTCTTCATTACTCAAGCGCACTTTAAAGTCCGGATTTACATAGCTAAAACTTACCTTGCCTTCTTTGTCCACCACAATAACCGCAGGTACCGGCAGGTTATGGTGCGTATGGCCAGAAGCGGCTTCAAGGTCGATTTTATATTGGTCTTTGTACATGGTAAAGGTGGCGTCATCCACATGGAAGGCTAAGCCAAAATCTGCAGAAAGTTGCATGGAACTGTCAGAATAGAGCGCAAACTCAAGTTTACGGCTCAGGCTTACTTCTTGTAGTCCTTTTTCAATATCAGGGCAAATGCCAAGCACATCATATCCGCGTTGTTGTAATTCTTCATATATATTATTAATTCCCGCTAACTGCGTGAGGCAAAAACGTCACCACGAGCCGCGATAAAAAATAAGTATAGAAGCTTTGCTTCCTAAAACATCATGTAATTGTACAGCCTTGCCTTCCATGGTGACAAGGGGACTATTGGGAATTGTAGCGCCCACTTTGATGGGGTTAACGCTTTCGGCAGAAGAGGCAATGTTCATAATATCTCCTTTGTTTTTTTAGACTTTGATAATACAGAATCCAGAAACACCAAAAGAAGCATAAAAAGAGGTGGCATTGCTTGCGCTTTGCGCATAGTGAGATGCTCAATTTTTGCTTTTATTTCCTACTTTGTCAATATGTTTAAAGGCAAAAAATCCAACCTTGAGTTATCAAGATTGGATTTTTTTTACAAAATGCTTTTTTTTAGTGTCTACTAGATAGTCGAATCTGAAAAACGCATTTCTATGCGTTTTTCTAAAGGCACATTGGCTC
>CAYJGS010000047.1:0-1673 GCA_964369505.1 uncultured Desulfovibrionaceae bacterium
AGCCTCCGGAGCCAAAGGCCGTGTGTTCGATTCACGCCGGGCGCGCCAATAAAATTTAAGCACTTATGACTGACTGTCGTAAGTGCTTTTTTGCTTGGGTTAGATTCTGTCCACTATATGTCCCTAAAAAAGTTTTATGCAATAGTAAAAATATATAGTGTTCTCTATTTTAGTATATCTTGCATTATTAGTTATGCACTACATTCTACCACAAACTCATCTAATCTTTTCTGGAGATCATTTATAAATTTAGCCACATGAAATCCATCGCATACGGCATGATGCACTTGAACTGCTAGGGGTAAGAAAATTTTCCCCTCAGACATAGAATATTTACCAATTGTAAAGATAGGGGAAAAATAATTATATCCCTTTTGTAAGTTCAAATTAAATCCTGTAAAATTTACCCATGGAATGCATGATACATTAAAAAAATTGCCATCGTCTTGAAGTTTAGGTTTATCGTGCTTATTTTGATATCTTTCCACATCCAAGGTATAGTTTTTAATGAAATCGGTATAATTTTCAGAATATTTTGTCCACACATTTGTAAATATTTCTGTCTTTTCATGAAAAATGGTAAAACTTGGGTGCAAAAAGTCATAATACCCCAAGTTACCTTGTTTATCATGTCCCATGCGAAATTCTTTATGGGCATTTACGATACAAGAAAGAATATGCAAAAAAGTGGGGAATAATTTATATCCATTTGATTTTACAATGGGTAGAAATTTTGTAATATCCATATTTACAGTCATGCTAAAAGTGCAAGGAATTACATCTAAATATTTTAAGTATATTTCTTTTCTTTCCCAACTCTGTATATCTACTTTTGTAAAAGACATTATATTTACTTTCTTTAATTATTTCTTGTGTAATATTGCAACCTTGGGGGTATTTAACCATATATCTATTGTTTTGTATAATAAATCAGGGTCTATGGGCTTGGATAAATGGTCATTCATACCATGGCTTAAGCTAATTTCCTTATCACCCGTCATGGCATGAGCAGACATGGCAATAATGGGGAGTTTTGCAAATTTTTCATTTTCACGAATTTTACGTGCGGCAGTAAGCGCATCCATAAGATTCATTTGTATATCCTTAAAAACCATATCATACTTGCCGCTATTTACCATTTGTACGGCCTCTTGCCCATTGTGCGCCACATCTACGGTGTGCCCCTGAGAGCGGATAAGCTCTACGGCAATAAGTTGATTGATTTCATTATCTTCTACAAGCAAAACATTTCCAGCCTTACTGAAGCGATCAGAAGACTTAACACTGTCAATTTGAACATTTTCTTTACTAAAGCTTTGAGCCTCTAAATCCAGTTCAAAGACGGCACTAAAGAAAAAGCGTGAACCTTTGCCTACTTCACTCTCTACTCCAATAGAGCCTTGCATCATTTCTACAATGCGCTTAGAAATCGCAAGACCAAGCCCAGTACCACCATATTTTCTTGTGGTAGAAGTATCTGCTTGAGTAAAAGCTTTAAAAAGGCGCGAGCATTGTTTTTCAGAAAGCCCAATACCTGTGTCCTCTACAGAAAAATGATAACATATTTTATGGGAGCTATCACAAGTGACATTGTCTATGGACACATTCACCCCACCATTTTCTGTAAATTTAATGGCATTACCTATAAGATTAATAAATACTTGCTTTAATCG
>CAYJGS010000047.1:1683-13220 GCA_964369505.1 uncultured Desulfovibrionaceae bacterium
GGCAAAGAGTGTGCGCAACTCTTCTTGTAAGTCAGCTAAAGAAAAGGATACATGCTCCATTTCAAGCTTGCCGGCTTCAATTTTAGAAAAATCTAAAATATCATTGATGATGCGTAAAAGGCTTTCAGCAGAATAGATAATTTTATCTACATAGAACCTTTGTTGTTTTTGCATTTTCGTAGGCGCAAGTAGGTGTAATAAACCCAAAATACCATTCATGGGCGTACGAATTTCATGACTCATATTAGCTAAAAATTCACTTTTTATGCGTGAGTTTTTCTCTGCTTCGTCGCGTGCTATAGTAAGCTCAAGATAATTTTCAGCAAGTTCTGCCATCATTGCTTTTTGCAAGCTCACATCATTAAGGTAGCTTATGATTTTTTCTTCACCGTTAACAATAAGCTTTTTTAAGGTTATTTCCACCGGAAAAGGCTTATTCTGTTTAATATTAAAGAGTTCGCCTTCATCATAAGAGTAACCAGTTTCAAAGGCTTCGGTAAACCGTTGATGAAAAACATGCGCCATAATTCGCCCATCTTTTTGCTTTTCCGGTATAACTTTATGAAAGTTTTCGAAGTAATCTTCTCTAGATTCAAAGCCATACAAAGAAAGTGTAGCTAAATTGCACTCAACAGGTTTAAAATTTTTACCCCAAATATTAATGGCATAAGGAGCAGAATCTAGAATATTATTAATATCGGCGAGCCTTTGCTCTGCTCTTCTGATGATTTCTTTTACTTCTCGCAAGTCTTTATAATAGACCAAGGCAATATCTTCATCTCCATTTTTTGCACGTACAATGTGAGCTTCTAAAGGAAATTCCTCTCCGTGAGCATCTATATGCACCCATTCAAAACGTTTTTCTCCATGCTCAAATGCTTCTTGTAAATATTGAATTGCAAGGTCTTCAGAGCGCATACCATTAGCCTGAAACTCTGGAATAAAAGAGTGAAAATTTTTAATATATTCTTCTTTACTTTTAGCACCAAAAAGATGCAGTGTCGCGTCATTACAATCAAAAAGTTCAAGATCCTTATTCCATAAATCTATACCAATGGGAAGATGCTTAAGCAAAAGCTCCATGCGTTCATAGTTATTAATAATGCTATTAATATGTAGCTCGCACATATTTTTATCAGAAATGTATGATAAAACATATTTTTTACCTTGTACATTAATGCATATCAAGGCTTTTTTAACAAAGAAAGAAGTTCCATCTTTTCCTATATATGTCCACGTAAAATCACAATAGCCCTCTTCAAAGGCTTGCTGTATATAGCTTTTGAGAATCTCAACAGAAGAACTTCCATCTGGTTGCAATTCAGGATTGAAAGTAAAAAATGTGAAAATGAACTCCTCTTTACTTACACCAAAAAGCTCAAGACATTTATTATTACAATCTAAAAGTTGCAAGTCTTCATTCCAAAGAGCAGCCCCAAGAAGACTTGCACGCATAATTTCACGGGCTAACGCATCTTGAGATTTTGTATTTTGGTCACTGTGAGAATTTTTTATAGATGGTATGGGAGTCAGTGTGCACAATAAGTATTTTTTATTTTCATGTTCAACGCGCGTAAAATGTATATTACTAATGATTTTTTTATCATTAGTACTTATAAAAACAAAAGAGCCCTGCGCTTGACCTTCCAAAAAAGCACAGCGCATATACTCACGCAAAACGTCGGCAGATTTTTTTTGATTGGGTTGTCGTTTAGGATATAGTTTTTGATGGTTGCTTTTAAACGTAGCTATATCAGATACATTGAATACATCAAGATAAGCTTTATTGCAGTAAACATTTTCATAATTTTCATTCCAACAGCTTATGCATTGCGGAGCAGAGTCGAGAAAAGCATATGCAAGTTGCGGGGAACATGAAGAAGAACTGAGTGGCATTGTCATGTATATACCTGATTGTAGTGCAAAAACTACATATTAATAAAGATATTGTAAAGATATTTGGTCGGAAGCATTCATTTTCAGGATACATAATACTTTAAGCTTTTTTTGGCAATACCTAGCAACGAACTAAATTTTGTTTAAGACCGATGCATACTTATCAGCCTGTTGAAAAAGTCGTTCTAAACGAAACAATTTTTCAACAGGTGATAAATAATATTTTATATAACGCACTTCGCTATGCCAAAAAATATATTCGTGTGACAGTGAATATCGAAAATGATTCTGTAACTATTACTATTGCTGATGACGGAGATGGTATTTCCATACAAGATAAACCTCATATTTTTGAAAAGTTTTACAAGGGCAAAGGCGGCCATTTTGGCCTTGGATTAGCCATTGCTAAATCTGCCATAGAGTGCATGCAAGGCACCATTTCTCTGGAAGATACTGCACATGGTGCTGCTTTCACTGTATCATTGCCTATGCATCTATGATTGTGACAAGGAAATATGGATGATACGTTTTATTGTTCAGCGTAATGATAACCCCCACTTTGCGACTTTGCACCGCCTATGTCAGCAAAGCTCTCAAGCGGAAAGGTACGAAAGAGTTTTTTCACTTTGACTATTCATTGATGAACAGAAAAATAATCTAACGATGCAGATTGCACTTTTATGGCAGCCTGTTATTGCAATAAAAGTTGTATTTCAAAGGGGGTAGGTTTATGCGTAATGTTTCCTTCAAGTATATCACACAAAATAAATATATTTCCTGCAAGATACCGCTCATGCGATTGATATTTCTCTAGGGCTTCAAAAAAGCATTTGTCTTCAAAACATTCACATAAAAATTCTGCCTTGGGTATAATTATAATATCAGGGTAATCTTTTTTAGAATACTTAGGCTTTTGAATTTCCATAAAATATTTCACTTGAGGGCGTCCATCTTTTACATAAAAACACAAACCTTGATTAACAGATAAGGCAAAGCCTTTTTCCAAGGCTGTTTTATAAAGAGCTGTTAACTTTGTCCAATAATCTGCGTGTGTCCCAAAGTTTTCAGGTGCAGGTGTGGTGAGAAAGTACCTTTGAGGTATCTGTTTTGTATAACTCTGTTTTTGCTGCATTCCATTGTCAACATCATTAAACTGCGCAAAAGCAGAATCTAAAAAGTAGAGTTTTTGCTCAATCTCCTTTTGTACTTGCAAAGCCTTAATTTTAGCATCAACTATCATTTGCTTAGCATCAATGCTGCCGTCTTCAAGTGTATAATTTTTAAATTTTTTTAAAGGTATACCCAAGGCCACACAAAGCTGAATGATATCTAATATAATTATTTGATTTTTTGAATAATATCTATATTTTGTTTCGGGATTTATATATGCAGGTACTAAAATTCCCAAATCATCATAATGGCGCAAAGCTCTATGGCTTACCCCTTTCATGGCAACAACTTCACCGATAGATAAATATTTTTCCATTTTCTGCCTTTTTTCTTGACTCTCACATTACGTCATACTTTATAGTGAACCTAGCATATCTCTTTTGTAAAATAAAGAAAGAGATTTTAGTAAAAGGAGTTCATTACTTATGCTTAAAACTATTACTTTTAAGAATGTTATTGCATTCACGCTGCCAAGTATTTCCATGATGATTTTTATGTCTGTGTATACTATGGTAGACGGTATTTTTGTGGCTAACCTCATCAGCACTCACGCGCTTTCTGCCATAAACATTATTTTACCTATGATCACAGTCTTTATAGCCGTGGGAACCATGCTGGGCACAGGGGGTAATGCCATTTGTGCAAAGCTTTTAGGCGAAGGAAAGGCGCATAAAGCCAAGGAAAAGTTAACTCTTTTTTGCCTTACAGGATTTATCCTAGGCGTCTTGTTTACTGTGTTCATACAAATATTTTTGCACGAAATATTGCGTGCTCTTGGTGCCAATGAAGAAACATACCAATATTGTTATGATTACTTTGTAATATTGTCTCTTTTTGCCCCTTGTGCCATTTTGCAAACTATTTTTGAAAATGCCATGATTGCTTGCGGCAAGCCTAAGTTTGCTCTTTTGGCTCTTGTTCTTGGCGGCCTGACAAATATCATTTTAGACTATGTATTTATTGTGTATTTTGGTATGGGCATGCAAGGTGTGGCCCTGGCTACCGGCTTGGGATTTTTATTGCCTACTCTCATGGGTTTATACTTTTTCTCCACCAAAAAAGCACAAAAAAGCTTACATTTTGTGCCATTTGCTTTGGATATAAAGTCCGTTTTCGCAGCTTGCGGCAATGGTTCGTCTGAAATGGTAACCCACCTAGCCACAGGCGTTACCACTTATTTATTTAACATTACCATGCTAAAAATAGCAGGAAGTGATGGCATAGCCGCCATTACCGTGGTGCTTTATGCGCAACTTCTTATCAATACTTTCTTTATCGGATTTTCTGTAGGCATTGCCCCTATTATCAGCTTCTATTTTGGAGCCATGAACAAGTCACGCTTAAGAAAATTATTTACTGTTTGCATGAAAGTTATCGGCATAAGCTCTGTGGCTCTTGTGCTTATATCTTTTGCCATTAATGAAAGTATCGCTGCTATATTTTTAGAAAAAGGAACAAAGGCCTATGAACTCACCGTACACGGTTTTTATCTCTTTTCCGTGGGTTTTCTTTTTTCAGGCATAAATATCTTTGCATCGGGACTTTTTACGGCATATTCCAACGGAAAAGTATCGGCCTTTATTTCATTTTTGCGTACTTTTGTATTTATTTCTCTGGCAATTATCACTTTGCCACAATACATAGGTGTAAATGGCGTGTGGCTTGCCGTTCCCATAGCGGAATTTTTCGCCTTTCTTATGTCACTATACTTTTTTATTACATACAAGAAACGTTATATGTATGATAATAACCCTAAAACACTAGGAAAAACATTGGCACTTGCTTAGCAATTTATTACGTCTTTGCAATAACAAAAGTGTGTTCACACAAAATATGTGTGAACACACTTCATTGTTTTTTTACTACTACACGCAAGCGGGGTTTGTTAAAACAAAACGCTCATCGGCATTTTTTTCACCCCATTCGCACATAAGGTGAAGAATGGGCATAAGCGTTAAGCCTTTTTCTGTAATAGAATATTCCACCCTAGGGGGAATTTCGTTAAAGCTTTGGCGCAAAATGAGACCATCAACTTCTAATTCCCGTAATTGATTGGTCAAAGTTTTTTGTGAAATACCCTTTACTTCGCGCATAAGGTCTTTAAAGCGCCTTGTACCGTCTTCTGCAAGCATATATAAAATCAGCGGCTTACATTTACCGCCTATCATTTTAAGGGTCACTTCAATTTCCGAAGCCACAACTATTTTTTCCATTAGTCACCTTCCTTTCTCTAAGAGAAAACAATGTACCGTATTGACAATGTTATTTTGAACAAGTAAAAAATCCCTAAATAGTATTTTGTACTATAATAGAAAAAAAGGCAATAGCATTTTGTTTTTTAGTTCATAAAAAAACTTTTAATCGTACACTTGGAGAAAGTAATGAAAAAACTCGTAGTTATTACTGGTGCTAGTTCCGGTTTTGGTAAAGTATTGGCAGAACAATTCAGTGCGGCAGGGCATCCTCTTTTGCTTCTTGCTCGTAGAATTGAGCTGGTGGAGGCCATGAATTTGCCAAACACAATGTGCAAAAAAGTGGACGTGACCAATAAGGCAGAATTTGAGAGCGCAGTGCGCCAAGCCGAAGAAAAATACGGCAAAACGGATTTACTCATCAATAATGCCGGCGTTATGATGCTTGGCAGCTTAGAAGACCAAGACGCCGCAGAATGGAAAACCATGCTCGATACCAATGTTCTTGGCGTTATGAATGGTATGCAAATTGTTATGGCTGGCATGAAAGAGCAGCAATGCGGCACTATCATTAACATATCTTCCATTGCAGGGGTGAAAGCTTTTGGCAATCACGCAGCTTATTGCGCTTCAAAATACGGCGTGGTGGGCTTAAGCGAAGTGGCCAGAGAAGAGCTTGCGCCTCATAATGTGCGTGTCATCACCATTTGCCCAGGTGCTGTGGCCACAGAGCTTTTGGGGCATACCACCAATCCTGATATTATTAAGGGATATAAAGAGTGGACAAATACCGTCGGCGCTACAAATATTACCGCTGAAGATGTGGCCACAACCATCAAATTTGCCTACGACATGCCACAAGGCGTGTGCTTACGCCAAATCCAATTGGCTGATACCAAACAAAACGTCTAAAAATACGCCCCCATAATTTGGCTTGGCTGGATTATGGGGGCGTACCAGAGCAGCTTAAAAATTTTAATTATCTAGAATCATGAGCAGATAGTGTGAAATCTAAAGGAACTCTCACCGCCTTAGCGGCCTTATTGCTAAAAAGCACATAGCCGTGCTCAAGGCCGTACGCATATATACGCTTAGTAATATCTACGTCTTTTTGACAATATTCCTGTATTAAATCAAGCTTACCTTCCTTCCACCATTGCAAGGCTTGCAAGCCATCGGCGCTTTTTTCTTCACCTAAAGTGGCTTTAGCAATATTATCTAAAGACACGCGATACGAAAGCTTTTCTTTAACCTTTTGCAGCATATCCACTGTGGGCAAACTTTGTAAATCATAAGGCGCAAAAGGCTGGAGCACAGCATAATCAAAACGGCTGATATTAAAACCCACAATGCAAGGGCATGTGCGCAATTTTTCAAATAATTCTGCCAAATTATCTTGGGTATAAGCTGTAAAAGTATCTGTTTTGCTGTCGTACAAAACAACCACACTCACCCCCATATCCTTAGCCTTGTGCCAGCCCCCCACTTCGGCAGCAGAACGGCGCGTTTCCACGTCCAACACCATATAACTATCTGCCTTTTCAAAAGAATTTTTCTGAACCACAGGCTGCACATCTATAGCAATTTTATCCTGAGCATCCCAAGGCATACTCCACAAAAGCCGTAAAAGCTCAAGTGCTCCCACTTTGCTTATGGGCCTATTGCCGGAACCGCATTTAGGCGAATGCACACAAGAGGGGCAACCGTCTTCGCAAGCGCAACCTTCAATGCTTTCTTGCGTACTTCTAAAAAGTTTTTCCGCTTCGGTATAGGCATGACGGCAAAGGCCGGCACCACCCGGCAAAGCATCATAAATAAAAACAGCGGGCAGCCCCACTTGAGGATGTAGTGGCGTTGATATACCACCAAAATCATTGCGATCTGCCATCACTTGCAGGGGAAGCATGGCTATGGCAGCATGCTCTAAGGCGTGGATGGCGCCCATAAAATGCACAAAATTTTCTTCAAGCACATGCCGCACTGCATGGGGAACAACAATCCAAAGCCCTTCTGTTTCAAATACTTGCGGTGGAAAATCCAAGGGAATGATGCTCAAAAGATTATTGCCGTGGGTGGCGCGTTTTTCATAGCCTGTAATAAGCTCGGTAATGCGCAAACGCCCCCAAAATACCTGCGTACAGCCCAGTGTTTTTTCGGCCTGCACATGCAATATTTCCGTGCTTTTTTGGGTGCGCACCCGCGTATACCATTTTACCTTGGCTTGTTTTGCTTTGCTTCTGTGTGCGGTAAGATCAAGGCTTGTGATTTCATAACTTTTTCCACGGTGCAAATACACAGCGCCGGGGTGCGTTTCTTTCAAGGCTCGCATGCCGTCCACTGTTCCTATAATACGGCCATCTTCGTCTTCAATGCTGAATGTGGCGCCGGAACCGCGCATATCCACATGGCGTTGCGGTCTTTTACGCGCTGCCATATATTCTTTGCCGTCGGCACTTTGCAAAAGCAAACCCTGCTCCACAAGCATTTGCAAAGCAACTTGCGCAGGCGGTCTTTGTAGCCAAGGTGCGTCATAATTTACCGGCCGTAAAGGTATTTCAGCGGCAGCGCATTCTAAATGCTGCTGCAAAATCACTTCATTATCAATATTAATAATCACATCTTCAGCACGGCGTTTAAAAAAATCTTCGGCATGGCGCACAATATATTGGTCCAAGGCATCTTCACTTGCCACCAAAATAACGGCCGAATCTTGCTTGGCTCGCCCCACGCGCCCACCTCTTTGCAAGGTGGACATGACGGTGCCCGGATAGCCCACCAAAATACACAAATCAAGACCGCCTATGTCTATGCCAAGCTCCAAAGCACTGGTGGATATAATGGCTAGCAATTCGCCAGAATGCATTTTAGCTTCAATGTGCCGCCTTTCTTCGGGCAAAAAACCTGCTCTATAGGCGGCAATGCGGCCTTTATGAGGATTATCTGCATTGTTTCCCGTAGCCCATAAAGCCAAAAGCTCGGTCATGCGCCGCGAACGACAATACACAATGGTGCGCAAATTCCGCGCCAAGGCCGATTTAAGAAGTCCGATGGCAGCAGAATTAGGGCTATCATACGGATTTAAAAAAACAAAATGCCTGTTGCCTTGTGGTGCTCCGCTTTGGTCTATAACCACCGGCGCAGCTGCTTTTGGCGTATGTTTGGCCTGCAACGACGCTAAACCCACAAGCTGCGAACCAAGCTCTGCCGCATTGCCCACGGTGGCTGTGCTCAAAATATGGCAAGGGCGCCCGCCATACCGTGCAACAATGCGGCGTAATCTTTGCAAAAGTTGCGCCATATGCGCACCAAGCACACCTCTATAGGTATGCGCCTCATCAATAACCACATGCTGCAAGCCGGCAAAAAACGTTGTCCATTGTTCGTGATGTGGCAAAATGCCAAGATGTAACATTTCTGGTGTGGTGATGAGCACCGACGGTGGCTGCAAGCGCAATTTACGCCTAAAATGCGACGTGGTATCGCCGTCATATATGGCAATGCTTGGGCGAGCTTCCTTGGGCCAAGGCTGCACCATTTTTTCAAAACTGGCTTTTTGGTCTTGAGAAAGAGCTTTTAAAGGAAAGACATACAAGGCGCGGGCTTCGGGATCGTGCACATGGCTTTCAAGCACGGGCAAATGATAAATAAGGCTTTTACCGCTGGCTGTGGGAGTGGCCACCACCACATCTCGCCCACTGCGAATATGATCTGTGGCTTTGGCTTGATGCAAAAAAAGCTCTGCAATATCTTGTGCTTCAAGAATATTTTGCACAGCCTTTGACCAAGGTTTTTTGGGCTTGGCATGCACTGCCTCTTGTTCTGGCAAAATACGATGGTGCGTAACCTGCGCCCCAAAGGGCGAAGCAAGCAAAGCAGAAATATAATCGGCAATGGCCATCTAAGCCAAAGCCTCGGCTATACAAGCGCAAATGCGGCGCACATCTTCTTGGTGCAGCTCTGGATGCAGGGGCAAAGAAAGCAACTCTGCATACAGGCTTTCTGTCACAGGCACATGAACTCTTTGCTCTTCTTTGCATAAGGAAAACATATGCGCAGGCTTATAATGTGTATTGCTTTCTATACCTTGGGCTTGTAAGTGGTTTTGCACAACATCCCGCTGCCCGTGTAAAATACGCACAGGGCACAAATGGGGCACCACATGCGCTTGAGTTTCTTGTTGTAAAAAGGCTATTTTGCCCGCTTGGGCTAAAGGTGCCAATAAAGTATTATACAAGGTAAAAAGCTCACGCCGTTTAGGCGCAAATTCCTTGGGCAAACGCTGCAATTGCACGCGCCCAAGGGCAGCATTCATATTTTGCATATGATAGCGAAAACCACGCTGTTGCACATCAATATCTCGCCCAGCGCCTTGCAAACCAAGCACGCGCCCTTGCCGACACAAAACACCCAAGGCCTTATCAAAAACTATGATAGCCCCCCCTTCGCCGGCGGTAATATTTTTAATGCCGTCAAAGCTAAAGCACACGCTGTGTTTTAGCTTTTCCCCATTCACAATAGGGCTCACAAAAGGGCTGAACGACCCAAGCATTTTCCCCGCATAGCTGCAACCAAAGGCATGGGCTGCATCTTCAATAATGTGTAGTTTATGTTTGGTGGCAAAGGCATATATGCTCTCCAATGCCCAAGGATTGCCGGCATAATGCATAGGCATTATGGCATAGGTATTTTCGTGCAACAGACTCTCGGCATGGCGCAAATCAAGGGAGGCACTTTTGACTTGCACATCGCAAAACACAGGCCTACACCCAGCAGCATGTATGGCTTGCACCGAAGCCGCAAAAGTTAAGGATGGCACAAGAACTTCTTTTACAGAGTCTTCTAGATTTAAAGGAATATATGCATTTCCACTTGTTTTTTTATGATTATCATTATCATTATCAAAAAAAACTCTTTGCGTTGCAGCAAGCATAGCTTCTAACGACAAATGCAAGGCGGCAGTGCCGGAATTTACACAAATAACCTGCCAAGTATCTATGTGAAGATAGGCGGCAAGTTCTTCTTCAAAAGCCTGCACTTCTGCGCCCATGCCAAGGTAACCGTCTTCTAAAATCACCCGTCGCACAGCCTCTGCTTCTGCTTGCCCAAGCACAGATTTATTCAAGCGAATGGCTTTCATATTATTTTGTTATGCCGTGCTTTTGTATATCTTCTGCGCACCAGCTTTCCACTTCTTGCAGCTCTTCTGCGTCTAAGTACATAAGCCAGCTTTCGCGCAACGCGTCATAGCAGTGAATGCGCAAATCCTTCCACAAAGGTTTTGCCACATCCCAAGGTTTTGGCCCATGAAAATGTACAATATGCGCTGTTTCTGCTGCGTCTTCCTGATAAGGCGGGCGATTCCAGGTGCCATCCAGGCGCGATATGCGCTTGCCAAAAAAATAATTGAGCAAGGATTGGTCTAAATTGCCTATGCGGTGCACATTTTGCGTACAAAATGCCAAAAAATTATGAATATAGTCATACTTACGCAAACGGGCCGCATTAAAAAGCACCACGCCGCTGCTGTATGTCCAAATGGGAAAGGGTAAATTTACCACATAATTATTGCCACGCCAGGTGTAGTCCAAACTTTCATGTTCGTGAAAAAAAGGTGCGGTATATTCGGCAGCCATGGCCATATAAGCGGGTTTTTGTTCCAAAAGCCAAGAAATATCTTTGCGAAAAAGCACATCGGCATCGCAATACAGCACATACTCTTCTTGCAAAAGCTCCGGCACAAGGCACAGTTCAAGCTTTAAAAAGCACCCTATGCAACGGTGAAATTGCGGTGGGATAATATCTTTTTGCAGCACGGGCTTATACCGTGCTACGGGGATAGAGTCTTTGGCAAGGCCTGCCAAAATATGGGCATCATCACCTGCATAAACACAAAGACAAGGGATGGCATCTCCCATAACGCGGCGCAAAGAACGCACTGCCACTTGCACAAGGCGCAAAAACTGCGGATTATCGTCTATGCAAAAAACAATACGCATATTATTCCTTAAATTAAGCTCACTGCACAATATTGTGCAGAGTCTTTCGGAGCGTTGAAGGCAGTCAACGCGACCGAAAATCAAGAATAGGTGGAGCTTTGCTTCACCGTTAAATGATTGATTTTCGTGCCTTTCCACCCGAAAATTTATTTTCGCAGGTGGCGCAAATTTGCACAGCAAATTTGAAATCTAAGACCGATGCATATTATGCAGAGGTCTTAAATTGTACAGACGGCCAAGGTAGTATCTGCAAAGCTACGCTTTCATGTATTTCTGCCAAGGC
>CAYJGS010000048.1:0-5159 GCA_964369505.1 uncultured Desulfovibrionaceae bacterium
TGCGGAGGGTTCGAGGGTTTGAGTCTCCCCTTCGGTACAAAAAATCAAGTAAATGGTTACAGCTAAGCGGTTGTAACCATTTTCTTTTTCCTGAAAGTTCATTTCTGGTATTGGGGAAAAAACTTCGGCAAGGCTGTATTGAGCCATTGCTTGTCCTTAGCTATAGACTTGACAGGTTCTCAGTGCTATAAAAAATTTACATTGGTGAGTTTTTTTATATTTGCATTAAAAGAGAGGTCTTACATGAATCCTATGCCCGAAGACATGATGAACTTTGCTTTTATGCGCAAAGAGCCTGCCCCTCTCAACAATAGGCGAGTAGGTATCATCGGTGCGGGGCCTTCCGGTCTTGCTGCTTGCGGTTTTTTAGCCTCGCAAGGGTATCAAGTAGATGTATACGACAAGCTACCCAAACCGGGCGGGCTTATGCTTTTTGGGATTCCCGGTCATCGTATCCCCTCCGAGCGCATCCAAAAAGGCACAAATTTGCTTGCTCGCACCTATGGAGTGCATTTTCATAACCAAACCAAGATCTGCTGTTCAAATCCATTATTTGAAGAAGAAGGTGACCATTTTTCACAAGATATGCGCAGCCTTGATGAGTTGGTAGAAAAACACGATGCCATAATTATTTGCACCGGTTCTTGGAAGTCACGCCGCTTAGAAATTGAAGGTGAGCATTTAAGCAATGTGCTCTCAGGTTTGGAATTTCTTTTTCCCATCAGAGCCGCTCGTTATGGCAAGTCTAACGTGCAAATTCCTGAGGTAGTAGGGAAAAATATTGCTGTTATTGGGGCAGGATATTCAGCCATAGACGTTGCTCATGCTGCCATACAAATGAAGGCGGCCAATGTGCACATGATTTATCGCCGCTCCATGCAGGACGCTCCTGCCGGAGTATTTGAACTAGAACGTTTAATTAAAGATGGCTGTATTTGGAATGAATTTTGTGTTCCCACGCGTATATTGGGTGATAAAAAAGTTGAATTTATTGAATTTATAAATAAAAGCACAGGGGAAACCCATAATCTACCGATAGACATGGTAGTCTCAGCCATTGGAGAGATACCCACCCCACCTTTTCAAGAGCAATTGGGCTTAACCGACGTGCGTAAAGGCGAAGTACGTTGGCTACATATGACTAAGATTGAAAATGTTTTTGTGGCAGGCGATGTTCTTAGCGGTCCAAGTAAGATTGGTAAAGCTGTGTACAGTGGACTTAGGGCTGCCCGCTCCCTTGCCCATTGGCTTGACCTAAAAGCCCAGCACCGTGAATCAGAATATAACTATGCAGCTGATGTTATTGCACCAAATGCATTAAGGTAATACCATGACAACAGAATGTAGCAAAAAAACATTATATATTGATTATGAAAAATGTATTGGCTGTGAAACTTGTGAGGCTGTTTGCAAATTTCTCTATGATCAACCGCGTATTGTTATGGCTCGTAGTGCTGAAGGGCAAATTGTCCCCGTTTATTGTGTGCATTGTGAGCAAGCCTATTGCATGAAAGTTTGCCCTAATAAAGCCATTAGCCGTGATCAAGACAGTGCCGTTATCCTAAATCCTATGCTCTGCCGCGGCTGTGAAACTCGCGCTTGTATGTTAGCTTGTCCCTATGCAGGATTTTTCGAATCTGATAAAGGCGTGGGTAGCCATAAATGTGACCTTTGTGCTAAAAGACGAGAACAAGATATGCCTCCCGCCTGTGCCGCCATGTGCCCATGCGGAGCTATCTACTATATCGACCGAGAAAACCTTAAAGACATGGACACGGAAAAATCGTATAAAATACGCTCATCTGTATTAGATGAATTCATGGGAAGGAAGCCTAAAGGTTGATATACATTGCCAAGGATGGATGTAAAAAAAGTGCCAAGCAGAGAAACGCCAAAGCAAACCCTTGAATATCATCATGACGCATGCGTGTTTGCTTTTGTGTTTGCCTATTGCTATATGTGCTCTCTGTAGGAGAAAGTTTGCCGAACAAGGTTGCTTTTTTCAACGGGTTGTTTGGGGAGGAGTGACAATGTCTTATCTTAACTCGCGGATGTTTAATGCTGAAGATTTTACAGTAAGTGATGCAGATTTTATTAAATTGGATGCTACGCGCCCCTTTGGTTTAAGCGGGCATTTGCGTGTTCGTAACGAAGCATTGACTTTGCGAGCTTGCCTTGACTCATGCTTGCCATTCTTAGACGAACTCATCGTAACGTATAATGATTCCCATGATGCTACAGAAGAAATTTTATTAGAATATGCCCGTCGTAATCCCAAGAAAATACGTCTTTTTTGGTATCCTTTAGAATGGGGGGCCATCATGGGAAAGGTGCACGCAAGGCCCTTGGGGCATTTGGCGCAATTTTATAATTTTGGTTATACCAAGGTGCGCTATTCCCATTATATGAAAATTGATGGAGATCAGGTATATTTTACGCCAAAAATGCTTTTTATAAAAAAAATGCTTAAAAAGTATTCGGATCCAAAGTTGCATGCTCAAGATATTCCCATTTTGCATAATAAACAAAGCACTATTTTTGAAATTTGCGAACGTAATATTGCTAGATCACTCATTGAGCCCAAAAAATACACTCCTGTTTTAGGTGGCGTTAATATGTGCTATTTTAACGATGATTTATACCTAATGACTTTTGAAAATTTAGAAGAAAAAACACTCTTTAACGGTTTTAGCGGTGACACCTTTATAGTCAGCCCAAACTCTAAGCAAAGATACACTTTAAGTGGAGAAAGAATGGAAGCTTTTCCGCACTTGAATTCGCAATGTATATCATTGGGGCTTTGTTGGATACATGGGCATGCCATAAAGAAAAATTCATATTATTCAAAAGGTCCGATTATTCCACTCAAAGAGGCACATGCTTTTTCTTGGGATGACGTCTATGAAAAAATAAATACAAGACCGACCACAAATACAAGAGTGCATAATAGATTTAATAATTTTGGACGAAGATTTTGGGACAGAGACATACCGACATTTTTAACAAAAGATTTTTGCCGTTTATTTCTCGATGATGTGCTGACTTTGGTTCAAAAACAACACGGTAAAAATACATGAGGTAAATATGCAAAGAAGCAAAATGTTTTTTATTGTTATGTTGCTTTTTGGTATTTTGCATGGTTCTTTGGCCATGGCAAATAATATAAGCATAACAAATAATACGCACATTACTATTACAAAGCTTGAGTGTTTTAGCGAGCACGCTACGACGCCAGATAGCCTTGCTCTTGAAAATTTATCCGCAAATAGTACTGCGCATGTTCCTTTTAGTAAATTTCCGGATCAACTGTGCTCGCGCCTTGTTTTTACCATGGCAGATGGGCAAAAATGGCAATTTTATACTGAACACGAAGTCGGATCTTTAGAAAACTTCAGCCTTGAACTTAGCCCCATTGCTAGACACAGCAAGCATACCGTGCCTTTGTATACTGCAAAAAACGCTGATTATTATGAACAAAAAGCGGCAGGGCTTCCTTTATTTCTTATGGCGCAACTTTTGGCTGATTCTACCTTGGAGAGTTTGAAAGCTTGGATAACGCCTGGAACTACTATAGGGGTGGACAATAATGCTGCCCTTGCCTTTGCGGGACTTTCTTGGAATGTAATGAAAAATAGTCTTGAAGTGAAAGATAACAAATTGCAAAGCATACGCTTTGAGGTTCCCTTTATGCTGGCTCCTGCCCATATTGCAAATTTGGCTGAAGATATGCGCCAAGCAGGTCTTGAACTAAGGGAGCTTATGGTAGATGGCCAAACAAAAAAACTAAAGGGCAGTGATGCCATCGATAATGCTTTTACGCAGTGTATGGACGCAAAAAATTGCCAAATGCTTTTTCAAAATACATCTATACAGGCAAGGCTTTCTCTTCTTGATGGGCAAAGTATGCAGTTGCGGTTAAGCAAGGCAAAGTAATTATAGGCATGTTAAAAATTGCTCAAATAGTAAAGAAAACCTAGCATAATTATTCATTGCTATATCATCTGCAGCTTGCTGCTCAACTATCGTCAACGCTTCGCGAGACTCTGTGCTATAAATTGTGCAGAGGTTTTCAAGAGTTGGAATATAGAATAATGCATTAAATTTCTTGACATTATAATAATTATCGGCTATTTATCAAGAGGTATGCCAAGTTTGGGATATATTTCACAAGAAAATGGGGCATGATATCTATATATGTGCCCTGTGCTTTTTATTTTTGATGCGTGCGTTTTCTTAAATGCTATATGTAAAAAATATGGGGATACTATTCGCAAGATAAATGTATTGTCGCGGGGGGGTAGGGTATGATTAATAATGAGCAATTAGAGTCGGCGGAAAAGCTAAAAAGCGACGGAACACATCAAAATATAAGTCGCACATGCCTTATTCTAGAAGCATTAGCGGTTTCGGGCAAGAAAGGCCTGCGCCTTACCGATGTTATTCAAAAGACTGAGCTTAAAAAAACTGTTGTTCACAGAGCCCTTACGGGGCTTTTACAGCATGGATTGGTATACCATGACAACCAATCTTCGCATTATTTTTTGGGTGATCGTATTTTTAACTGGATGATGAAAGCGCAAAACCGCTTTTTAATAGCTTCGCGTGTAAAACCTTATATCGAATCATTGGCGCAAGACGTTGAAGATACCTGTTTATTTAGTATATTGCGTGGTGATGAGATGTTTTGCTGCTTCCGCGCCGAAGGAAGTTTTCCTGTGCGCACCCTCACCCTTAGTGCCGGCGAAAAAAGGCCACTGGGTGTTGGCAGTGGTGGCGTAGTGCTTGCAGCTTTTTTACCCGAAGATCGTCTTGATTTTATTATAGAATCATATAGAGAAGACAGGTTGCGTTTTAATATCAACGACGATTTGCTACAGCACAACATTATAGAAACACGCAAAAATGGCTATGCCTTACATCATGGATTATTTGCGGCAGACATGCTAGGCCTTGGTTTTCCTGTACGTAATTCTTTGGGAGAAGTGGTTGCCGCTGTGGCCATCAATGCTCTGCGTTCACGACTTAGTAAAAACCGGATTGCTCAAATTGCCCCAAAAGTTCTTCAACAAATTGATTTTATTGAAAAAGAGCTTATGTTTTTGCTTGATGAAATATAAGATGCAAAAACAATCCGCCTTACAAGTATTTTATTCATAAAT
>CAYJGS010000048.1:5259-13169 GCA_964369505.1 uncultured Desulfovibrionaceae bacterium
TGATGAAATATAAGATGCAAAAACAATCCGCCTTACAAGTATTTTATTCATAAATGCTTAACACATAAAAAATTTCCGCTAAAGCCTGTGCTGTATTTTTGTAAACGGGCTATTTCCTAAATCTCATACAGCAACATCTCAAAATTCGAAATGACTGCCGTCAACGCTTCGCGAGACCCTACGCAATGAATTGCGCAGATGAGGTCTCAATTTGTTTTTCCCTTTTGTTTCTCCATTAAAATTTTCCTGTCAAATTTATAAATCTGTGTATTTGTAAATTTTTATTTGCATGAGCTTTTTTTTGTGTACTGTTGTGTGCAAAAAAAAATGCAAAAGCCTTGACACAAAAGTTTCCGCACGCTACATTCCCTTTAACGGACTATATGTTCCTTTTAACGGAATTTTATGGGCGTAAAATTCCGTCTATTCAGGTTTTGGTTCTTTAAGAACCTTTTCAGGACACCCTTTTACGGAGGAAACTATGAAATACTGGAAATTTTTATTAACAAGTGCTGCCATATGCGCCACTGCCATGGCCCCTTTTTCATCTTATGCAGCAGAAAAGAAGACATTAATGTGGGGATCGACATCTGCTTCTTCGGGTTATTATCCCATGAGCGTTGCTATGGCAGAAGTTATAAATAAAAATGTTCCTAGTGTTGCCATTACGGTGGTAGAGACTGGTGCAACTAATGATAATTTCCGTCGCATGGAACGTGGTGAGCTTTCCTTTGGTCAAGGTGGCGCCACAGAGGTTGCTATGGCAAATCAAGGTGCCGGCGTTTGGAAAGGCCGTAATATGCAGCGCCAACGCTTTCTTGTGGCAGCGCATCCTCAAGTATACGTATTTGCTGTGACTGAAGAATCTGGAGTTAATAAGCTAGCTGATCTTAACGAAAAAGCATATACCCCCGGCCTCAAAGGAAGTATGACAGAAATGCTTGCTTACACTGCCTTTGAAGCTTTGGGTATTAAGCCAAAGCTTGTTCCAAGCAGCACAGGCGAAGCTGTTGATGCCATGAAAGATCGCCGTATTGTAGGTTTTACCAAGGCTACTACCCTCACATCTCCTGATTCTGCCTTACAAGACGTAGCAACAGCGCGTAAGGTAAAAATTCTTTCTTTTTCACCCGAAGAGCAAAAGAAATTTCATGAAGTATTGCCCATGTATGGCTTTTTTGAAGTAGATAATAAGCTTTATGGATTTGAAGGAAAATCAACAACCATCGGTAGCCATTTTGGTATGGCTGTTGATCCTCAGCTTGACGCAGATACTGTGTATGCAATTGTGAAAGCTATTTGCGAAAATAGTGAAGAAATTGGCAAAACCTATGCCGGCGTTCGTGGGCATGATCTTGCAAAACTCACCAGCGAAGCTGATACATGGTTGCATCTTGGTACCATCCGTTATTTAAAAGAAAAGGGATATACCATAAAAAAATCTCAAATGCCCCCAGAATATAAAGAGTAATTTTTAATTCCCCGGATGTATGCACAATATGTTCGGGGAATTTTTACGCATACGCTTTATAAATAACATTGTATATCGCAATAAATTTCATATCTTAGCTTGATAGCTAGGCGGTTAGAGGAGAGAACAATGGCTGATGCGACAACCCGAACTGAAAGTATTCTCAGCAAAGCAATCTATGTTTTTGCAGTTCTTTTTGCACTTTTTCACTTATACACTGCCGCATTTGGAGCCTTCCAAACCATTATACAGCGCTCCATTCACGTGGGTGGTGGGGTAGTATTATTTCTTTTGCTTGCAGTGCAAAAGCGAGAAGGAAAGCATAAACTTTTATCTTGTATTGATAGCGCATTAGCAATCATTACAATGTTTATTGTAAGTTATCTTATTTTAAATTTTGATAATATCATGCACCCCATGTTTGAAGTGCAGACACTTGATATAGTTCTTGGCGTTATCATGCTCGGTATTGTTTTTTATGTGACGCAGCGTCTCATTGGTTGGGCAATACCCTTGCTTGCTCTTTTTGCCATGTTTTATGCTCTTTTCGGTTCTTATTTTCCGGGAGTTTGGAAACATTCTGGGGTGAGCTTAAATTATATAGTGGAAGTTGTTTTTCTGTCAGACCGCGGATTATGGGGGCTTGTTACAGGTATCTCGGCCACCATTATTGCCATGTTTATGATTTTTGGTGCAGTTTTATTTTCCACCGGCGGGGGCAAGGCTTTTATGGATCTTGCCACATGCGTTACGGGGAATTCTTATGGAGGCGCAGGCAAACTTGCAGCAGTGGCAAGCAGCCTTTTTGGTATGATTTCTGGTAGCGCTGCTGCCAATGTTGCCACCACAGGCGCCTTTACCATTCCTCTTATGAAACGCTTGGGCTATGCTCCGGAATTTGCCGGCGGTGTTGAATCCTCAGCTTCATCCGGCGGGCAGATTATGCCACCTATCATGGGGGCTGCTGCCTTTATTATGGCTGAAATATTAACAGTTTCTTATTCAAGTCTGGCTCTTGCTGCCATCATTCCTTCTGCACTGTTTTATTTTGGCGTGCTTTTAGCCATACATTTTGAAGCTCGCAGAATGAATTATCGCGGTATTCCTCGAGAAGAAATACCGCCCTTCAGAGAAGTTATTCACTATAAAAATTCTTTAGCTGTTTTTGTGCCCATTGGCGTGCTGCTGTACTATTTCTTTGCAGGGTATACCCCCATATCTTGCGCCATGCGTGCGCTTGTGGCTGCCATTGTTTTGTATCTTGGTGTGGCGCCAAAAGAATTTATGCAAAGAATCAAGGTTATTATTGACGGTTTTGCCGATGCAAGCAAGGATATGCTGAGCATTATTGCCCTTATAGCTTGTGCGCAAATTCTTCTTGCCATGATAGGCCTTACGGGTGTTGGGGTTAAGTTTACAAATCTTATAATTACCGTTGGCGGCGATAATATTTTTGTTGCCGGTATTTGCGCAATGCTTGGCACCATGCTTCTTGGTATGGGATTGCCCACGGTGGCTGCATATCTTGTGGCATCTGCCGTGATGGCTCCTGCTCTTGTGACATTGGGTGTGTTGCCCATTGCTGCTCATTTCTTCATATTTTACTTCTCTATTTTTGCCGGCATCACTCCACCGGTATGCGGTACGGTCTTTATCGGAGCAACCATTGCCGGTGCTAATTGGCTGAAAACGGCTTGGGTGGCCATACGTATCAGCTTAGGCGCGTATATAGTTCCTTTTATGTTTTTAGTTTCTCCTGCCCTTTTGCTAGAAGGCAGCACAGCAGAAATTGTCCATGGTACCATAACGGCTACTTTTGGCGTGTTGGCTATGTCAGCTGGTGGTATGGGCTATCTTATAACCAAAGCAGGCATTACTGAGCGCATTATCCTTTTTGTAGGTGGCCTACTTATGGTTGAACCTAATGTTGTAACGGACATTATTGGTGCGGCGCTTTTTGCCATAGCCATTGCTGTTCAATTATACAAAAAAAATAAGTTAAACAAGCAAGCTAAGGATGGGCTTTGTTGCAGTTAAGGCTACAAGCTTTGCTGCATGCTCATAAAACATCAACCATGGCCTGTTGCATTGGGCCAAAGATTAAGGAGTTTTTCATGGCACCCTTGAAAGAGATTACAGTAGAACAACAACAAGAACTTGACGAACTATTTGCTCGTTCGCGCGCTGCATTAGACGCCATTAAAAATTATGATCAAGCTCGTGTGGATCGTATTGCACAATGCATAGCTTGGGCTGCGGGCAATGCACAAGCTTTTGATAGATTCGGTAAAATGGGCGTTGAAGAAAGTGGCGTGGGCGACTGGAAAGGGCGCATTGGTAAACGTCATAAAATTATTGGTGTGATGCGTGATGCTTTACGTCAAAAATCTGTAGGCCTTATTGATACAAAACCAGAAAAAGGTTTGGCGCAGTATGCTAAGCCTGTGGGGGTTATTTCATCATTAGTACCCATGACCAATCCTGAATTAACGCCTATTGTTACTGCAATATATGCTGTTAAAGCGCGTGATACCGTTATCTTTTCGCCACACCCGCGCACAAAAAAAACTACCGCTGAAGTTGTTAATAGTATGCGCGCGGCTTTGAAATCCATAGGAGAACCTGAAGATATCTTACTTTGCTTATCAAATCCTAATATCAGCCAAGTGCATAAACTTATGAGTATGGCTGATTTGGTCATGGCAACGGGTGGACCTGCTATGGTTAAGGCGGCTTATTCTTCTGGTACTCCTGCTTTTGGTTCAGGAGCCGGCAATTCCACCATGATTTTTGATGAAACCACAGAAGTTGTTGAAGCTGCAGCCAATACGCGCATGAGTAAGACTTCCGATTTTGGTTCAGGTTGTTCTGCCGATGGTAACTTGATTATCAATGAACATGTGTATGACGCGCTTGTGGCCCAATTACAAAAAGAAGGCGGATACCTTGTGCCAGATCAATATCGCGACCAACTTGCTGCTGCCATGTGGAACGAAAACGGCACACGTCGCGTAGACACAGTGGCACAACCTCCGCAAAATATGGGCAAAGTAGCGGGTTTTGATGTGCCTGAAGACGCAAAATTCCTTATGGTAAATGGCACCGGCATTGGTGAAGAGCATCCTTTCTCAAAAGAAAAACTCACCACTGTACTTGCTCTTTATAAGTATGAAGGCGATTTTGAAAATGCCTTGCAAATGATGGAAGCCATTTATGAAGTTGGAGGCAAGGGGCATTCTTGCGGTATATATAGTTTTAACGAAGACCATATTCACCAGCTTGCCATGCGGGCTCCCGTAACACGTATTATGGTGCGTCAACCGCAATCAAAGGCCAATGCGGGCGCTTTGAATAATGGTATGCCCATGACCTCTTCTTTGGGTTGCGGTACATGGGGCGGAAATATTGTTTCAGACAATGTTTCTTTGAAATACTATTATAACAGCACATGGGTAGCTTTGCCCATTGCAGAAGATAAACCTTCGGAAGAAGAGCTTTTTGGTGAATTTTTTGACGCATCAAAAAATATCCTTTAATCGATAAGTTTAACAAAAAGGGGTGGGAAACCACCCCTCCAGACTGCTGACAAAGCCATAATGCAAAGAGACTTTGTAATATGTACAAAGAAAAATTCAAAATTTAAATTTTAAGGCTTTAAAAGAGCGTTATGAGTTGTGTTTTTTTGAAATCTTAAATGCGGCAAGTTTTATATTTCAAAGATAAGCTGTTGCCGCAATTAAAGTTTTTTTGGAGGGGGTCTGGGGGAACACTTTTTTGTTCACAAAAAAAGTTCCCTCAGGAGACTTTGTCAACACTCTGAGGGGTGGGATGCCACACCCTATTTTTTGGAGAAAATATTATGTTAGCTGCAAATTTTCCAAGTCGTATACTTTTTGGCCAAGGAAGCATTGCATTTGTTAAAACACTCAAGGCAAGGCGTGTTTTTTGTGTGGTGGATAGTGTGTTTCAAGAATATAATTCGCAACTTTTTGCAGAGCTTACAGAAATTTTTGCCGCCAAAAATATGGAGCATTATATTTGCTTAGGGCAAGGGCAAGAACCTACATTGGAATATGTGCAAAGTGCGGCTAAAGAAATGCAAGCCTTTGCTCCGGATCTTATTATGGCCATTGGCGGCGGTTCTGTGCTTGATGCTGCAAAGGTTATGGAAGTATATTATGAACACCCTGAAATTACTTTAGAAGCTCTTTCGGATCGCTTTAATCTTCCTCCTATTCGACGTAAAGCTCAATTTGTAGCTGTGCCAACAACAAGCGGAACAGGTTCTGAAGTTACTTCCATTGCCGTTATTTATGTACCCTCAAACGATCCGGAAATTCCTTATGTAAAGCGCGGTATTGCAGATATCCAACTTATTCCAGACTACGTTATTTTAGATCCTGCCTATACCGTAACCATGCCGCCTTCTATAACAGCAGGTACAGGGCTTGACGCTTTTGTGCATGCCATCGAAGGTTATGTGAGCAATAAACCGCAAAACGCTTTTGCAGACGGTTTTGCTCTGGAAGCCATGAAGCGTATTGTAAAGTTCTTGCCGCTTGTTATGCAAGAACCGCAAAATTTGACATATCGCTCAGAAATGCAAATTGCAGCCACCATGGCAGGTTTGGAATTAGCGAGCCGTGCTTCCGGCGCTTCGCACGGACTTGGCAAACAGCTAGCGACTCTTAAACATATGCCTCACGGAACGTCGGTATCCATGCTACTTTTAGAAGTGATGCGGGCTAATTCTGTGGTTTGTATGGCACAATATGCAGAAATTGCACGCTATCTTGGAGTTGAAGAAGAGGATGATGCAAAAGCTTTTGCCGCCTTGCTTATTATAGTTGAAAAATTGCTAACAGATGCAAAATGCCCAAGAAATATTAAAGATATTGATTTACAAAAAGATTTCTTTACAAAAAATATACCATTGTTGGTAAAAAATGCCCAAAATGATCCGGCTACCAAGGGGAATCCGCGAGTATATACCGATGAAGAAGTAGAAAGAATATTTCTGACGCTTTTGCCGGAAACCGTATAACAGCTTATTGAAAAAAGTATTTTTTCGTTATAAAGTTCGCCACCAAACCGAGAGCATTGTAACATTAAAATGCTCTCGGTTCGTTATACGGAGGCGATATATGCAAAATTCTTTAGATGTCTGCTCAACACCGCGCATTTCCCCTTGTGCCGCGCATATTGATTTGGCGTGTATTCAAAACAATTATAAATATTTATGCGCACAATTGCCCGCTGGTTCTGAGGGCATGGCCATTGTTAAAAGTGACGCCTATGGGCATGGGCTTTTGCCTGTGGCTAAGGCCTTGCACCAATGCGAAGCCCCTTCTTTTGGAGTGGGCTGCATGGACGAGGCGCTTTGTTTGCGCAAAGCCGGTTTTACGCAAGATATTATTGTGTTGCTCGGGGCTTTACAAGACGAAGAAATGCGCCTTGCGGTGCAAGAAGACTGCACACCCTTGGTGTATGATATGCAAGGTTTGCAGCGCGCGGCGGCTTTTGCAAGCAGTGCAAAACCTGCCAAAGTGGGGCTTAAGCTTGAAACAGGCATGGCGCGCTTAGGCTTTAAAAAGCATGAATTGCCACACGCTTTAGATTTTTTGCGTAACAATCCGCATATTCAGGTGCCGCTGGTTTTTTCGCATTTAGCTTGTGCAGATATGCCGGAAAAAGAAGTCTTTGTGCACGAGCAACACAGGCTTTTTACGGATATGTGCGCCAGTGTGCAGCATGTTTTTCCTTCTGTGCAGCGTTCTTTGTGTAATTCCGCAGGTTCCATGGCCTATGGCAATATTGGCGGCCATGTGTTCCGCTTGGGTATTGCCCTATACGGCGGCAATCCCTTTAAGGGCACAAGTTTGGCTTCTCTTGGTGCAGCCCTTAAAGAAGGCATGCGGGTGAGTGCTCCTGTGCTACACGCTTTTGATTTACAAGCCGGTCAAAGTGTGGGTTATGGCGCAACCTATGTGGCAGAAAAAGACATGCGCGTGGTCGTGCTTGGCATGGGCTATGCCGATGGTCTTTCGCGTGGGCTTTCTTCACAAAACAATGCGCCTAAAGCGCAGTTTATGCTGCATAATCAAGCAGCCCCCATTTGCGGCAGGGTGTGCATGGGCATGGTTATGGTGGATGTGAGTCACCTGCAGGACGTGCAAGTAGGGCAAAGGGCATGGCTTACGACTGGCGAAAATCCCTTTACCATACAAAATTTGGCAGACGCTTGGGGCACCATAACCTATGAAGTTATGTGTTTGCTGGGGAAGAATGAACGCATGTATGCGGGGTGTGAGTAAGGATAAAGCTATGCGGCCTTGGCCCTTTGCATTACTTTTGTATACTTTAGCAAAATCCATCTTTTTTATACGCACTGCGTCAGATGAAATTTTGCTTGTACGCATGACCTTGAGGTCATTTACGC
>CAYJGS010000049.1:0-13019 GCA_964369505.1 uncultured Desulfovibrionaceae bacterium
CGTAAAGCGATTGATTTTCGTGCCTTACTGCCAAGCAAGCTTTGCTTGCTTAGGCTTACAAACCCCGCATTACAAAATATTTTGTAATATTTTGGCAGAAAAGTTCAAAATGTGAATTTTCAAGCCTTAGAAATGTTGTGTTAATAACAATTTTTAAAGACCTTCGATGCGGTAAAACTTGTATTTTTAGGATAATCTATCGCCGCCATTAAAGTTTTTTTATTTCTTTCATGCATATCACCTTTCCTTTGCTTGATATTTGCAAGCAATATTGTTAACATATTAGTATTACAATATTGTACATGTGTTGCCATTGCAAGCATGCTCTTATATGTTATTCTAAACTAAGTTTGCCTATATTATTGCGGAGCTTATGTATGACAATGAATACAGATAAAAATCCTCTTTCCATTACCAGCACTAACAACAAAAGAATACAAGCTTTTTTAGATGCAGCTCCTTTGGCTGTTCTTTTTTGGAATGAGAACCTTGAACTTGTAGATTGCAATCTTGAAGCTGTGCGTTTTTTTGATCTTGCAAGCAAAGAAGAAGTTTTAGAAAAAATATATTCCTTTTATCCTGTTTTTCAATCCAATGGCGAACCTTCTGCCATGATTGCCAAAGAGGCACTTAGTGAAGCTTTTGCAAATGGCTCTGTAACGCTTGAATGGGAATATCTTGATAAGGAAGGCAATGCCGTTCCTTGCGAGGCTACACTTGTAAAAATAATTGTGGATGGCGAGATATTTCTTGCTGAATATACCAGAGACTTGCGTGAACTTAGAACCAGTCAAAAACTTATGCGCGAAGCAGAAGAACGTGCGCAAATCATGCTTGATTCAACACCGCTTTGTGCAAATTTTTGGAACGATAAATTTGAAAATATTGACTGTAATCAAGAAGCAGTTAATCTCTTTGATTTGAAAAACAAACAAGAATATCTGGATCGTTTTTTTGAACTTTCCCCAAAATATCAGCCAGATGGAAGGCTTTCTGCTGACTCGGCCGTAGAAAAAATTACTACGGCCTTTAAAGAAGGCTATTGCCGTTTTGAATGGTTGCACTGCAAATTGAATGGTGAACCTGTAGAAGCAGAAATCACCCTTGTGCGCACTACATATCGAAGTAAATATATTGTTGTGGGCTATACCAGAGATTTGCGACAAATCAAAGCCTACGAAGCTAAAGCTAAAGAAGCTGAAGATCGTATTCGCACCATGCTTGACGCCATACCCATGGGTGCTAACATGTGGGATAGCGATTTAAACCTCATCGATTGTAATTTTGAATCGGTGCGCTTATTTAATCTTTCGTCCAAAGCAGAATATCTTGAACGCTTTTTTGATTTTTTACCTGAATTCCAACCAGATGGGCAGCGTTCAGATGTGCTTATGTATGATTATTTGGCTAAAGCCTTTGAAGAAGGCTATATGCACTTTGAATGGACACACATAAATTCTCATGGCGAAATTTTGCCCACAGAAATGTTTTTAATAAGAGTGCGCATTGGTGATGTATATATGGTTGCTGCGTATCAACGTGATTTGCGCGAACTTAAAGCTAGTATTGAAAAAATCCGTGAGACAGAAGAGCGTATTCAAGTTATGCTTGATACAGTGCCCATGGGTGCCATTTATTGGGATAACGAATTCCAAATTGTGGATTGCAACCTTAATATTATCACCATGCTTGACTTTGAATCAAAAGAGCATTTTCTTGAAGGGTATTTACAAGCTTTTCCTGAATTACAACCTGATGGCGAAGTTTCAAGGCTAGTAGCCAGATCCCTTTATGCCCATGCCTATGAACACGGCAATGCCCGATCTGAGCTCATTTTTAAGCACCCCTTTACTGAAGAGGAAATTCCTATGGAAGTAACCCTTGTGCGTATTTGGCATAAGGGGGAATACGCTATATTGTCCTTTTTAAAAGACCTTCGCGAATTAAAAGCCACGCAGAAAAAAATGAAGATTGCCGAAGAGCGCACGCAAACCATGCTTGATTCTGTGCCTGTGGGGGCAAATTATTGGGATAAAAATTTTAATCTTATTGATTGCAATATGGAAGTTGCTAAATTATATGGATTTAGCAGTAAAAAAGAATACATGCAAAATTTTTATAAGGTAAATCCTGAGTTTCAACCTGATGGAGAAGAAAGCAAAAGCAAGGTGACTCGTAAGCTTAATTTAGCTTTTAACTTGGGGTATCAACGCTTTGAATGGCTTTGCATACACCCATTTACCAAAGAACCTTTGCCTGTTGAAGTTTCGCTTGTGCGTGTAAGGCATGATGAAGAATATGCTGTTATCAGCTATGTGCGTGATTTGCGTGAATTTAAAGCGATGCTTAAGGAAATTAAAGAAGCAGAAACAGATTTGCGTGCCGCTCGTGATGCGGCGGAACAAAGTGCTAAGGCCAAAAGCGAATTTTTGGCCAATATGAGTCATGAAATACGCACGCCCATGAATGGTATCTTGGGGCTTTTGCATCTTTTGACCCAAACTTCCTTGGATACAATACAAGATAATTATGTGCAAAAAACTCTTTATTCTGCCAATAACCTTTTGCGAATTATCAACGACATATTGGATTTTTCTAAAATAGAAGCAGGAAAACTTGAAATAGAGAGTATTCCCTTCCATATTACGGAAGTACTCCAAGAGGTGCGTACTCTTTTTTCTCCAAAGCTTGCAGAAAAAAATCTGGAACTTGTGCTTGTTGAGAAGCTTTGTTGCCCCAATAAAATACTGGGTGACCCCTTAAGACTAAAACAAGTGCTTTTTAATTTAATGAGTAATGCCATTAAGTTTACCAATGAAGGCAGCATTACACTTGAAGTCACAAGTACAAGCTTTGAAAACCATAAGGCTAAATTTGCATTTGTGGTAAAAGACACAGGTATTGGCCTTAGCCAAGAGCAAATAAGTAAATTATTTTCTGCCTTCACACAGGCAGATTCATCTGTAACCAGAAAATATGGCGGTACAGGGCTTGGACTCACCATTTCTAAGCGCCTTGTGGAAATGATGGGCGGCGACATTTGGGTTGAAAGTGAAGTCGGTAAAGGCTCTATGTTCTATTTTTCAGCTATTTTTCAAGTGGTTAGCGAAGATTTGCAAATTGCAGAATTAGATGTTGCAAAGCATGAGCCAAACACAAAACCTATTAAGGAAGGATTAAGGATCGGACATGTGCTGCTTGTTGAAGATAATCAGATAAATCAGCTTATTGCAGAAGAATTGCTTAAAGGTGTCGGTTATACTGTGGATATTGCCAATAATGGTCAAGAAGCGCTTGATATGCTTGAAAAATGTACATATGATATTGTGCTTATGGACATACAAATGCCTGTGCTTGATGGATTAAGCGCCACCATGCGCATTCGCGAAAATGAGCGATTTAAAGATTTGCCTGTGGTGGCCATGTCTGCGCATGCCATGACGGGCGATAAAGAAATAAGCTTGGCTCATGGCATGAATGACCATATTACCAAGCCCATTTCACCGGAAATTTTATATGCTGCCTTGGATCATTGGCTTGACAAGACAAAAAAATAAAGGCAGATCAGTGCTTTATGCTGTCTGCCAGTATCAGGCTGGCTGCTTCTTCTATGGTATTTGTAATAGCATGGGGTTTACATTGCCCCTTTTTTTCTTCCTGCTGTCCATAACCTGTGCGCACTAAGATGCTGCGCATGTCGGCATTTTGCCCCAATACTATATCGCAAGCTTTATCGCCCACCACAAAACTTGTGTGTGGGTTGATGCTGTAATTTTGCTCTATTTGTTTAATCATGCCAAGGTTTGGTTTACGGCAGATGCATTGAGTTTCAGGGGCATGGGGGCAATAATAAATGCCGTCCAAAAATATATTGGCAGAGGCAAGAAGGGTGTTGAGCCTTTCGTGCACGGCATGCATAGCATCAAGTGTATAATAGCCACGCCCAATGCCCGATTGGTTTGTGGCTATAAACATGCGAAATCCGGCCTGTTGCAATAACTGTAAACCAGAAATAACATGGGGCAAAAGCTCCACTTCACTTGGCTTATGCAGATAATGCTTATCTACAATAAGGGTTCCGTCACGGTCAAAAATTACCGTCGGCTTTGCGCTTTTGGTGTCAGGCATGCTTATCCTGTTTTTTCACATCTTCTGTGTTTGACGTAGACGATGGTACTTTTTTTTGCCGCCTCTGCTAACTTAACACGCGATAAGCTACAGCATCCGTTTGCAAAAATCCTGCAGCCTCAATGGCTTTTAGTGCACGTGCCATGGATTCAGCGCTGGCTTCATGCGTCATAAATACCAAGGGCACAGCTCCTTGTTCTTCCGGTTTTTGGATAACTTGGGCTATGCTTATGCTTTCATGGGCCATAATGCCGGCTATATCGCGCAAAACTCCTGAACTGTCATGTACCATCACTCGAACATAATACGAAGAGCGCGCTTTAGCCGGAGGTAAAATTTTTGCTTTTGGTAATATTTGTTGCACAAAACCTGTATTATTAGGCAGGGCTTCGCGGGCTACGTTAAGAATATCACCAAGCACAGCAGAGGCTGTGGGCAAATCGCCGGCACCGCGTCCGTGTAAGAAAAGTGAACCTACGGCATCGCCTTCAATTCGCACAGCATTATAGGCTCCACCCACATTGGATATTAAAAAACGATGATGCACTAGCGTGGGAAATATTCCGGCTTCCAATTGCCCGTCTACAATATGCGCTTGTGCAAGCAATTTGATGCGATAGCCAAATTCACGCGCAAAAGCTATATCAAGTTTGTTCATATTTCGTATGCCGCACACAGGTAATTCTGTATATGGATACTCTACACCAAAGGCCAAGCGGATGAGTAGTACCAATTTGTGTGCTGCATCGTGCCCGTCAATATCAAGGGTAGGGTCAGCTTCGGCATAGCCTTTTTCTTGAGCTTCTTGTAAGGCAGTAACAAAATCAAGCTTTTCTGTGGTCATTTGTGAAAGAATATAATTGCTTGTGCCGTTTAAGATGCCTATGAGTGATTCAATATTATTTCCAGCCAGGCTTTCTTTGAGTGTTTGCACAATGGGAATAGCGCCAGCAATGCTGGCTTCATAAAGCAGAGAAAGTCCTTTTTCTTGAGCTTTGCGGAAAAGTTCTTCTCCCGCTTCTGCCAAAAGAGCTTTATTGGCGGTGACCACGTGTTTTCCCATATCAAGGGCGCGGGCAATGAGTTCACCCGAAGCGTCAATGCCGCCCATAAGTTCAACAATAAGGTTAATTTCTGGATCGTCGGTCAATTCTTGGGCATTGGTGGTAAGTTTGGTATTTTTAGGCAAGGCGTAAGCGCGGGCTTTATGGAGGTCGCGCACCAAAACAGTTTTAACCTCAATGGGGCGTCCTATGCGTTTTATGATAAGTTCAGAGCTTTGTTCAAGGGCACGCACAAGGCCTGTACCAACAGTGCCAAAACCGGCGATACCAATGATAAGAGGAGAATGTTTTTGCATAATCTTACTCCGTTACGCCGGAAAGAGCCTTGCGTATGCCGCGTATGGCTTGTTTGGTTCGGTGTTCATTTTCAATAAGAGCAAAGCGCACATAATCGTCGCCATAATTACCAAATCCAAGCCCAGGAGAAACGGCAACTTGTCCTTCATTAAGTAAAAGTTTGGAAAATTCTACAGAGCCCATACTTCTAAATTCTTCAGGAATTTGTGCCCACACAAACATAGTAGCCTTTGGAGGGGGCACATCCCAGCCCACACGCTTAAGTCCATCAATGAGCAAATCGCGACGCATGCGGTATATTTCGCAAATTTCTTGCACACAATCTTCTGGGCCGTTTAATGCCACGGTAGAAGCTATTTGTATTGGTTGAAAAATGCCATAATCCAAATAGCTTTTTATACGTGTAAGGGCTTTTACAAGTTCTGGGTTGCCCACACAAAAGCCCATGCGCCAACCGGGCATGGAATAGCTTTTGGAAAGGGTATAGAATTCAACTCCCACATCTTTAGCACCTTTTGCTTGCAAAAAGCTTGGCGCTTTATAGCCGTCAAAAGCAAGGTCGGCATAGGCTAAATCGTGCACAACCCAAATGTTATGTTCTTTGGCAAAGTCCACAACTTTTTGGAAAAATTCAAGATCTGTCACTTCGGTTGTGGGATTGTGTGGATAACACAAAAAGAGCAGCTTGGGCTTTGGCCATGCTTGACGCACCGCCGTGGTTAAATCTTCAAAAAAATCTCTGCCGGGCCCTATGGGGATGGAGCGTACATCAGCGCCGGCAATAATGGGAGCATATGTGTGTATGGGATAGGTTGGATCAGGGGCTAGCACCACATCTCCGGGAGAGAGCATGGCTAAAGAAAGGTGGGCTAAGCCTTCTTTTGAACCCATGGTGACTACCGCTTCAGAATCAGGGTCAAGAGAAACAGCGAATTTGCGTTCATACCAGTCGCATATGGCTTTACGAAGGTTTGGTATGCCGCGCGAAACAGAATAGCGGTGGTTTGCGGGTTTTTGCGCCGCTTCTGCAAGTTTATCTACTATATGCTGGGGCGTGGGTAAATCAGGATTTCCCATGCTCATGTCAATAATATCAATGTTTTGCCTACGTAGTTGCATTTTGAGATCGCCCACCACAGCAAAAACATAAGGGGGCAGGCGGTGCATGCGTGGAAATTGTGCATTCATAAAAAGACCCTTGAGATAAAGTTTAGAAGCTATCGCATGATGTATTTTGTTTTAAACTATGCGATATGTTCTGGTTTTTTGACAGAGACAAATACGTAAAAAAATACTATACGACTTTTTGTTGCTGTCTGTAAATACCCTTTGTGGGCTTTTAGTTATATTGATAAATATGCGCCATGGCAGAAATCTTGACAATGAGTATAAGAGCGCATACTATGAATAACAATAGTTAAAAAAATATACAATCTATGCTACACTGCTTTGCGATATTACACCGTCTAACTGTTTGATAATAAAGTTAGAAATAGGAGCTCGCTGTGTCCTTTTATCCTCATAGCAAACATAATATATCTGAGAAAGAGCGCCTTGAACTGTTCACGCGTATTTCTTCTCGCATGCGTGATACCGCAGATGAGGATACTTTTTTTACAACAACTTTGGCCGACATAGGCCATGTTATGCAGGTGAGCCGAAGCTATATCTTTGAAATTGACAATGGGCTTTGGAGCAATACGTATGAATGGGTTGAAGATGGTGTATCTTCCGGAAAAGATAGCTTGCAAAAAATGAACTTAAGCTACTTAGAAGGCGAAGGGCGTATGCTGCATGTGCTTTTTTGTGGCAAGGCTTATGTGATTGAAGATGTAGACGCCGTTGAAGATATATCTTTTCGCAAGCTATTGCAGGCTCAAAAAATCAAAGCCTTAATTATTGTCCCCATTTTTACTGCGGGTGAAATCGAAGGATTTTTTGGGCTTGATTTGTGCAAGCATGTTCCCGGATGGACAGAAGATACTATCAGTACAGTGATTATTCTTGGAAGCCTCATCAGTAATGCCCGAGCGTATTATACCACGCAGCGCGTGTTGCAAAAAAAACAAATGCAAGCTCAAGCCTTGTTCGACGCTTTTCCTTTTCCTATCTATGTATCGAATATGCAAGACTATTCAATTATATTTTATAATAAAAATATTGCCGATCTTTTTGATTCTGCCAGTGTGCTTGGGACAAAATGTTATGAGGCATTTCAAGGGCTTAAAGCTCCGTGCCCTTTTTGCACCAACGCTTCGCTAGAACTTGGGGATCCTCCGTATGTGTGGCACCACCATAATGCTGTGGCGCAAAAAGATTATAAGGTTCTTGACCGTTGTATGAGTTGGGAGCGCAATCCTAAGGTGCGCTTGTCTATTGCTTTGGATATTTCAGATTCTTTACGTTTGCAGCGTGAACAAGTGCTTGAGCGCGAAGCAAATCTTGCTAAAGGGCGTTTTTTGGCCAATATGAGCCATGAATTGCGCACACCTTTAAATGGAATCATAGGCATGACACACCTTGCCCACACGGCTAATGAAGATGAAAACATCAAAGATTATTTGAATAAGGTGCAATTATCTTCGCGAAACTTACTGGCCATTATTAATGATATTTTAGATTTTTCAAAAATTGAAAATGAAAGCGTACAATTAGAATATCGTCCCTTTAATTTTGGGGAAATTTTATTT
This sequence comes from uncultured Desulfovibrionaceae bacterium, assembly GCA_964369505.1. Lineage (GTDB taxonomy): Bacteria > Desulfobacterota > Desulfovibrionia > Desulfovibrionales > Desulfovibrionaceae > CAYJAD01. The sequence continues at coordinate 8,180 of CAYJGS010000049.1, forward strand.
GAAACCCAAGCCATTTTACAAACGGAAGTATCGCGTAAAAATATATATTTACAATGCGTTGTAGATGAAAATGTGCATGCAACTTTATTGGGAGATTCTTTGCGTCTTTCGCAAATTCTGTTGAATTTAACCAATAATGCCATTAAATTTACCAAAAAAGGCGGCGTCACCATAGAAGTAAGAGTGAAAGAAGACCAAGAAACACAGCAAATTTTACAATTGCTCGTAAAAGATACAGGCATTGGCATTTCTGAAAGGAATTTGCAAAAACTTTTCACAGAATTTACCCAAGCAGAAGCTTCTACCACGCGCAACTATGGCGGTACAGGCCTTGGACTTACTATTGTGCAAAGGCTTATAGGTCTTATGCAAGGCTCCATTAGTGTGGAAAGCACCCTTTCTGAAGGCACAACATTTATATGCACCATTCCTTTTTCAAAGGCTGTGGGTGTTGAATCTGTGCAAAAAAAAGAGGAAATTATAGAGTCTGCAGAAGAAGATATAGCCGGTACTAAGATTTTACTTGTGGAAGATAATGAAATAAATGTGCTCATTGCCACAGAAGTATTAGAGCAATACGGTTGCGAAGTAGATTGCGCGGGAGATGGGCTTATTGCGTTAAAAATGTTAGAGAAAAAAGAATATGATTTGGTGCTTATGGACATACAAATGCCCAACCTAGATGGCATAGAAACGGTAGAACGCATTCGCAGTATGGAAAAATATAACACATTGCCTGTTGTTGCCATGTCTGCACATGCCTTGGTACAAGATCGCGAAAAAAGCCTTGCTGCGGGCATGCAAGACCATATAATTAAACCTTTTGTGCCACAAGATCTGCGTAAGGTGATTTATAGTTATGTACACGCGCCATTTGTTTTTCAAGGAAAATAGTTTTTTGTATCTTGCTTTATAGTCATATTGCGTAAAAATTACCCAACAATTTGTTAAGGTGTGTTTATGAGCAATGCTCTTCATTCAACTATAGATATATCCAAAAATGCTACGGGGCTTTTTTTAGAGCTCTCTAGTGGCATGCTTTCTTCTGCAGACTATACATCCTATCTTCAAGAAAATTTTGGTAAAATAGGAAGCGCTTTGCAAGTGCATAGGGTGTATGTGTTTACTTATGATAAGCATGCTTGGGAAAATCGGTTTTTTTGGGTTGACCCTAATCTTCCGCCTTTTGATGATCTTATGGAAGGTAATGAAGGTTTTCAAGACGGTTTGCAAAAGGACGGCATGTTAGAAACCCTGCAAGCCGGTATTCCTTATGTTATTCAATCTGCAGAAAATTTTCCTAATGAACAAGGCAGGAATGCTTTACAGCAAAAACAAATCTACAGCCTTATTTTTGTGCCTCTATTTTTTGATGGTGAACTTTCGGGTTTTTTTGGTGTGGATTTATGCGAGAAACGTGAAGGATGGGCAGAGGGCATGGTGGATACCATGGTTACCATTGGATGCTTGCTCAACAATGCCATTAATTATTATTCCGCAGTGCAGGTTCTTGAAAAAAAAGAAGAAGAAGTTCAGGAACTCTTGGATATTTTGCCTTTTCCCATGTATATAACTAACATAGATACGCACGAAGTCCTTTGCTGTAATAAAGCTGTAAATGACTATGTTGGCCCGGTGAAAGTGGGGCAAGCAAAATGTTATCAAGCATTCCATGGTTTTGACGCTCCTTGTCCGCATTGCCCAACAGGCCATTTAGAATTGGGTGCAGAACCTCATACTAGGGAATTGCGTGGCTTTAAGGGCAAATCAGATTTTAAAATCATTGATACTTGCATTCCTTGGGGCGAACATGAAAAAGCCAGATTAACCATAGCCGTTGATATTACAGATTCTTTGCGCATGCAGCGTGAACAGGTGCTTGAGCGAGAATCTTCTTTGGCTAAAAGTCGTTTTTTGGCCAACATGAGTCACGAATTACGCACCCCCTTAAACGGTATTATTGGCATGATCCATCTTGCCATACAAAATAATAAAAATCTTAAAGTTGAAGGGTATTTAGAAAAAGTTCAAGAGTCTTCTAAAAATTTGCTGGAAGTTATCAATGATATTTTAGATTTTTCTAAAATCGAAGCCGGTAAGCTTGAACTTGAACAAAGACCCTTTAGCCCCACCGAAATATTTCAAAGTATTCAAGATCATTATTTAGAAAAAGCTCAAGAAAAAGGCGTTATGCTCAAATTCACCATAGGTGAAGATGTAGCACCCATATTGGTAGGCGACGCTTTGCGTTTTGCGCAGATTGTAAATAATCTTGTGAGCAATGCCATAAAATTTACCGTAGAAGGTTCTGTTTTATTTTCTGTACATATGCACAGAACGTGCAAGGTTACAGGGCGAGAAATTGTGCGCGTTACGGTGGAAGATTCGGGCATTGGTATTCCAGAAAGCGACTTACAAACGTTATTTTCGGGTTTTACACAAGTGGATGCTTCAAGCACAAGGCTATATGGGGGCATGGGGCTTGGTTTGGCCATTGTTGAGCGTTTGGTTAAACTTATGGAAGGCCGTATTAGTGTGCAGAGTCTTGAAAACAAAGGAACAACATTTACTTGCCGCTTGCCCTTTGAATTGCCAGAGGATGATGCGCTTATTATAGAAGAAGAAACGAGGGGCGTGGATGTTGAGGGTGTGCGTATTCTCTTGGCAGAAGATAATGAAATAAATAGCCTTATTGCTCTTGAAATGTTAAAGCAAATGGGCTGTCATGTGGATTGTGTGCAAAATGGTCAAGAAGTGTTGAACGCTGTTGCCAAGAAAGAATACGACGTTATTCTTATGGATGTGCAGATGCCCGGCATGGACGGCATAGAAGCTACGGAACACTTGCGCAAAGATACGCGCTATGATGCACTGCCTATTATTGCGCTTACTGCGCATATTCTTAAAGAAGAATTGGATAAATGTTATACCGCTGGTATGCAGAGCCATGTGTTAAAGCCCATTTCCACTAAAATTTTGTGCCAAACCATAGCAAAATTTACCAAGGCGCCTTTTATCTATACGCGTTGACATGTGGTGGGGTTTTAGATCGGTATATTTGCATGATAAAAAAAGAAAAAATATTTCTCATAGGCGCGCGGGCCTGTGGTAAAACAAGCCTTGGCAAAGCTCTTGCCAAGGCTTTGCAGTGGAATTTTGTGGATACGGACGCTCTTTTGCAAAAAGAAGCTGCATGCAGTGTGGCAACATATGTACAAGAACACGGTTGGGCGGCCTTTCGTGAATTAGAAAGCCAAATGCTGCAAAAAGCTGCCGAGGAAAATTGTGTTATTGCCACAGGCGGCGGCATGGTTTTGTGCGAAAAAAATAGACTTTTTATGCGCGCAGAAGGCTGTGTATTTTTTTTACAAGTTCCTGTGGCTATTTTGGCAGAGCGCTTGCGCCTTAGTCCGGAACATGGGCAGCGCCCTTCTCTTACCGGGCAAGGGCTTGTGGAAGAAGTGGCTCATGTGCTTTTGGAACGCAATCCTTTGTATGTATCTACAGCCCATGTGGTGCTTGAAGCACAAGCGCCTTTAGATGACTTGGTAAAACAGGCTATAATACACTATAATTCTTTATGATAATAATTTGAGGTTTTTTTATGTCAGGTAATACTTTTGGGCAGATTTTTCGCCTTACCACCTTTGGCGAGTCACACGGTGTAGCACTTGGGGGTTGTGTTGACGGTTGCCCTGCAGGCCTTGCCCTTGATGCAGCCTTTATCCAAAAGCGTCTTGATGAACGCCGCCCGGGCGGCAACAGTGGTAATGCCGACGCCCTTGCCAGCACCAGCCGTAAGGAAAGTGATAGGGTAGAAATCCTTTCCGGTATTTTTGAAGGAAAAACCACGGGCACACCCATAGGCTTTGTGGTCAGAAATGAAGACCAACGTTCGCGCGATTATGGCTCTGTGGCTCAATCTTTTCGCCCTGGGCATGGCGATATAAGCTATATGGCTAAATACGGTTTTCGCGATTATCGTGGTGGTGGGCGTTCTTCGGCTCGTGAAACGGTGTCGCGTGTGGTGGGTGGTGCCATTGCCGAATGTTTGCTTGCCAGTGAGGGTATAGAAATTTTTGCAGCGACTGTGGAAATGGGCGGTATAGCTGCACCGAATTTTAGTGCTGTAGAGTTTACCCATGCCCATACCAGACCTTTTTTTGCCGCAAGTTCAGAAGCTGTGGCGCCATGGCAAGAACGCGTTGCTAAAGTGCGTGGCGCAGGGGATAGCCTTGGTGGTATAGTGCGCATAGAGGCAAGGCAAGTGCCGGCGGGTTTGGGCGAGCCTGTATTCCAAAAACTTGACGCCATGTTGGCTGCAGCTCTTATGAGTGTGGGAGCGGTTAAGGGAGTAGAGGTGGGCGCCGGCTTTGGTGCGGCACGTATGCTTGGTTCAGAAAATAATGATTGCATGAGTTCTCAAGGTTTTATGTCTAATAATTCAGGTGGAATATTGGCAGGCATTTCTTCGGGACAACATATAATTTTGCACGCTGCCATAAAACCTATTCCTACTCTTGGACTTGTACAAGATTCCATAGATGCACAAGGCACAGCCATTAAGCTTAGCGTGGGGGGGCGGCATGACATTTGCGCCATTCCTCGTGTAGTACCAGTTTTACGCTCCATGGTGGCTTTGACTTTGGCAGATGCTTTGCTTTTACAAAGGCGTATGGGGTCAGGGGAATTTATCTTACCTTTTTCCGGATAAAATATAATTTTATATAACAATCACAGTATTATGACAAAACATATTGCCTGTTATGCCATAACGCCGCAAGGTCTTGCCTTGGCCAAGCGCCTAGTACATTGTTTTGAGCCTGCGCCTGTGTGGCGA
>CAYJGS010000050.1:0-13006 GCA_964369505.1 uncultured Desulfovibrionaceae bacterium
GAACAAAAGGTTCTTCCCCCAGACCCCCTTTCCAAAAAACTTTAATGGCGGCAATAGGTTATCTTTGAAATATACATTTTGCCGCATTTAAGATTTCAAAAAACCGCTACTTATAACGCCTTTCTAAAGCCTTAAAATACAAATTTTGAATTTTTCTTTGTATATATTACAAAGTGTTTTTGTAATATGACTTTGTCAGCAGCCTAAGAAATATAAAGATATTTCTCAGTTTGGGCGCATCCAAATTTCTTCGCTAAAGGGCATAAAGCGCATGCGAAAAATCCATGCTTCTCCGTTTTTTTCCCGAATATACAACATGCCTTTATGCCGAAATTCTTTTTTTTCTGCAGTCATAGCTCCTAAAAATTCATTAAGCTGCCGTATCACTTCTGGCTTCCACCTAAAAGCCCCCACGGTTATCATATGCTGCATAAGCTCCATAAAAATGGGGCCGCCATGGTAATATTGAGGCTTGGCTATATAATAAGCATCAGCCCCTTTAATATATCCTTCTTTGCTTATGGGCATGTGTAAGCGTATGCCAAAGCCCAAGTGCACCGTATATCCTGTAGCATCCTTTGTGGGACTTTTTGGTAGTTTAAATGGTCCATCCCCAAAAGCACCTCCCACACCGGGCCCCCTGCTCCAAAATCGGTCAAAAGCAGGCCACAAAAATTCCGGTGTATCGCCATATATTTGCTCGGCCGTGCTTTTTCCGTCAGCATTTTTTTGCTCTTCTTGAAAACAAGCACTGAGCAAAAGGCATATAAAGAATAGGCAAAGTTTTTTCTTCATAATACTTCCTAACGCCTGTTAAGCCACCGCATCGGCATTTTCTGCATTCCGCTCAAAAGGCGGTGGTGGGCGCCATACCCACAATAAAATCAATAAGGGAACAAGACCGCTCAATTCAGCCACCAAGCGCCCCGTAATGGGCAATAAAAACCACCAAAGGGCAAAGGCAAAGCTTGGCACAGCAACCACAATGCCCCATTGTAAAATGCTCATGGGCTTTGCCTTATATTGAAAATATGTCACCGTGCAAATGGCTACCCAAACCTTTGTTAAGGTAATGGCAAGGGCTGCCCCTTCCAAAGGTACTATGGCTGTTAAATAGGCGCAAAGTACTATATTAAGCAATAAGCCAGAAGCATAAAATACCAAAAGTAATTTTTGTTTTCGCATACTTATCATACCGTATGCCGCAAGATTATGTAAAAAAGCCGTGGCAATGCAAGGAGTGAGTATGCGCTGTGCTGTCACTGCCAAAGCATAATGATCACCATAGATAAATGTTAAAATACGATCGCTTTCCACACAAAGCAAATAAATAAGCGGCATGGCAGCGGCCCAGAGACTGCGCGCCGTTTGCCCTGTAAGATTTTGAAATGCTGCTCTATCTGTATCCCAAAGTTTGGTCATCACCGGAAAAACAACCTTTGCGAGCAAAGAAGTAGACACAAGCACAGATAGACCATCCACCACTTCCCAAGCCACACCATAAGCTCCAACCGCCGCATCTCCACCGTATTTTTTCAAAAAAAACACATTAAGCTTATTATATAAAATAGCGCAGGTAGATATACCTGTAAAAATAAGCCCTTGGCGCCATTGCAAAGCCACATCCTTTACCAAATGCCAGCTTAAGCGCGAAAGAGGATTGCGGTGTAATGCCCTTAAGGCAATGAGCATCAAAAGTATTGATTCTATAGGTTTGAACAAAGCAATATAGATGGGGGGAGCCTCTAAAAGCACAAGCACTATACCTGTGCCAATGCCCAGAAGCGCTGCAGGCACTCGTATACGCATTTCCACATCTTGCCGCCCCCTTGCCTGGCACATGGCAAAGAAAGAATCGGTGAGCGCGTCAAGCCCAAGCCCTCCGGCCACGGCCATGACAGTAATGCGCAGTTCAAGGCTATATCCTTGCCAGCCTGTAATAAGCCAAGTGCCTACCAAGGCTACCAAAAGCAAGATAAGCTTAAGCCAAGTAATGTCACCAAGTAATTGTAAGGGGCGTTTTTCACGTCTGGCAAAGGAAGAAATAAGAAAATCGTTAAGACCCACATCGGCCACAAGACGCACAATATAGCCAAAAGAAAGGGCTAACATGATTTGCCCCATAAGCTGGGGGCTATGTCTGGCAAGGGCAATGGTAAACACAGTCCAAGCCACATCGCGCGTCCACTGTGCACCTAAAATATAGCCAAGGCGTTGTGGAATACTTTTTAATTTGGCCATAATATGCCGCTATACTTTAATTTTAACAGAGCTTAACAAATGCGCTATTGCCCAAATTTTACGATAGCCTTAAAACCCGGCTTAAGTTGCAAACTTTCATTGGGCACCGTAAGTTCCACGGTGAAATACGAAGGTGCTGTTAAATCAAGGTTTGTGCTTGTCCAAGAAATTTTAGAAACAGTGCCGTTAAAAACAGAATCGTGTAAAGAAGGTATAGTAACTTGTACCCCATCGCCCACTTTCATGCGATCTACCTCGGCTTCATACACTTGCACCTGAATAAGCATGGGATTCATTTTGCCCACAATAATTGGAGCAAATCCAGCTTCTAACTGAGATCCGGGCTGCACAGAAGCGTCCACAGAAAGCACATGCCCTTCCATGGGTGACGTGAGCACCAAGGTTTGCGGCAAGGCATCGCCAGCATGTATAGTGGTACCAAAATATTTGCTCAATTCAGCCAAGCGCTGCGCAAAATTGGCCTCTCTTTTTTTATTGGTTTGCTCTAAAAGAGCAATGCGTTTTTCAAGCGAAGCCAAATCGCCTTCGGTACGCTTAAGCGCTTGATTAGAACCAAGGCCGGATGCCGCTAATTGGCGTGCCTTATTCCGCGCTGCTATCAATTCAGCCAACTGTCCCTGCAGAGTAACAATTTGCCCATTAATATCTTCAGTGGCGGCGCCAAGTGTTATTTCTTTTTCTAAAATCCTGCGCGCATCTTCAGTAAGTTCATATGTCATAAGAACCTGATTTTTCATAACACTTTGCCCGGGGCTTACTAAAACTTCCTTTACAATGGCTGCAAAGGGCACATGTTCTGCGCGCGTTACAGGGCTTATAACCTTACCGCTCAAAGGTGTGGTATGTTCAGACTCTGCATTTTCTGCAGCCTTTACTAAAGCGGGCAACGCCACAATGAAAAAGTGCAAAAAGCATATGCAACATATGAATTTACGTAACATTACAATATCTCCTTAGCCGGCGTTCCTATATAGCGCTCTACAAGCACTCCGGAAGCATCCATCCACGCAGTTTGGGCAAGCTTATATGCCAGTTCAGCACGGACATAACCTACGCGCGCTTCAATAAGCGCCTCTTGTTGCGCTGCCAATTCAGGGAAAAGAATAATACCTTCTTTAAAGTTAATGCTAGCTTCTTTAACTTTCATTTTAGCTACTTCAAGTGTATTTTGCGCAATTTTTAAACTGGTTTCAGCCAGTATTACATTTTGCTGTGCTTCAACCCACACATTAGAGAATTTTGTTCGCATTTGCGCTTGCTCTTGATACGCCTTGGCCTTTTCCATACGGGCAGTCTGTACTCCACGGTAGCGACGCCCCCAATCTATAAGCGGGAAGTCAAAGGTCAAGTGCAAGAAAGTATCTTCGCGTCCGTCCACAGGTTGATATTGACCAGACGGAGGAGAGTTATTTACATTTAAAGTAATATCAGGAATATATTCTGCCCAAGCAAGCATGATATTAAAATCTTGCAAGCGCAATTGCGCACGTACAATCAATTCATCTTCACTGGTGGCCCAACGGTTTTCCCAATTTAATATTTCACCATCAAAACCTTGTAAAATATTTTTGGCATCAGCGGCATTCACATTGAGCTTTTGTTGCAATTCAAGGCCGGCCATGGCTTTTAAGCGTGTACGCAGCATATTAATTTCAATACCCGTACGCTCTACTTTAAGGGCAGCTTCACGTTCATGTTGCATAGAAAGATCCAAGGCAACACCTTGCGAGCCGTCAACAGCCTCTAATTGCTTCCAATACATTGTAACTTTTTCTTTTAAGGGAATAAGTTCTTTTTGGATTTCAAGCATTTGATTTTTGGCGTCCATTTCTTGATATATTTTGGCTATATCTGCAATGGCAGAACCAATAGCTTTGCGGTGTGTGCTGATAGCAATATTGACAAGAATTTTCTGCGCCTGATGATTAAAATAGGTGGAAATAGGATTAGGGAAAGACGCTTCAAAACCTACAGAAAATTTAGGCTGTCCATAATTTTCGCTCACATCGGTAAGACCTGAATTATATGAAGTGAGGTTATTAGAAATTTGGAATGTGGCGCGGGGCTCTGGTAAATATTTCCATACAGCATCGGTCAATTGCAATTTTTGAATTTCTAAATCCACAGCTGAATTTGCCAACAAAGGCGACTGCTGAATAGTCAAGTACACATAATCGTCAAAGCCAAAGCTTTTATTGGGATCATACAAATTAGGTACTGCCGCTTCGAGCTTTTCTCTATATTCTGTGGGCACACCAGGGGCTTCCTCAAGCCAATGCTTGGGCGGAAGTTCAGGTGCTTGTTGCGTGGCTTTAGTGGAAGCACAGCCTGTAATAAAAAATACCACAAGCAATAGCATTAATCCCCATACAGAGAAAGACGAAAATACGGATATATCTTTTTTCAAAGCACTATTTCTCCCTAACATATAGCAAAATCCCTTATTATAAATATCTATTGCATTATCAAAATATTACGAGCAGACAAAAGCACGGTACCGTCAGCTTGAAGCACACGAACATGTAGCATATTACCTTCTTCTTGACGCATAAGATCATACACAACCAAAAGCTCTTGCCCGCAATTTTCAGGGGCAGAAGGCAAAAAGCATATAGATTCTATGGAGCGTATACGCACCTCTGATATCTTCGGAAAAATTTTCTCAAAAATAGCCTCTACGCAAAGCGACACAAAAGAGTACCACGAACTTGCACCTTGTGCAATGTCTGCATACAAAATAGAAAATTGTTTAATTTCACACGCTTCAGAAGAATTAGGCTCGGATTTTTTTTGTACACTGGCATCATCCACACACCTAAGCCCCCCATTGGCCGAACAAAGCACAGCATCCATATGCTGCTGCGCCCCTGCAAGCAAACATGTAGCCTTCATAAACCTTTGCCATTTTCCTGTCCGCCGACCATTAGGCGCAAAAGCGCGGAATCGCATTTCGCTTGCAAGATATACAAACTTCATATCAGTATCATGGGGCGCCATGGCGTATTCCATTTCGCTTTCTTGTGTCATGCCTACAGTACATATATCATTGGTATTTTCAAAAAACTCTACATGCATAAATGCAACAGCACGAAGCCAAGCATATTGTAATTGTGCCCCTTCGCACAAAGCAAAAAGAGCTTTTAAAGGCCGCACGGCATGCGCTTGTAATTTCTCTTTCTGAAAACTCTTTTGCCCTAAGCAAGCCATTTCGTATTGCCCATAGGGCGAAAAGTCCCTTTGCACAACACCACGCGCCTCCAAAGGCGTAAAGGAAAGAGGATAACAATAGGGATATTTTTTTAGATTTTGCTTAAAGCCCAAATCTGTTTTTTCTTCACTCTGCTCTTGCAAGTCCATATGCAATTCATTGATATTTCTTGCATAATAAATATGCCCAGATGCATCGCAAAAAAACTCGCGCGCAAGGGCTTGCCCTAAAGTTCTTAAAAAAAGTGAAGACTCCAGTAGAATTTTTCTTTCCTGACTTGGCAACCACACACAACGCCACCTCAACCCTTGAGATTGGCAATTTTCCTCAAAATAGCCCGCTGCAGTATAAGAAAAAACTTCCGAAAGTGATCCAAAATTCTTTGTGCCTGCGGATGCAGATTGCACCGGATGTGTGTGCACTAAAGCCAAAGCATTACGCACTCCATGCGAATATGCCTCGCTCACCAGTAGACGTAAAGCATTTCTTTGGCGTTTACTGTTTTCAAAATCTAGGAGCACAATTGAACACGCATCATAAATAAGTCCGTCAATATGCCCATATTGGTCTACAATGCCGTGAATAGCAGCTCGCACAGCTTCTCTTCTTTGCATATCACAAACAATGGCAGTACTCTTTAGGCCATACGCTTCCAACGAACGTAAAACCTCAAGTTCTGGCGTATAGTCACCTATCCAAATAAGCCTAGCCTCCAAAGGCGCAAAACCTTTTAAACACTCAGAAAATTCTTTTAATCCTTCTTGTATACGCGCAAGATCTTTTTGAGCATATTGCGACACAAGCAACACCGGCCTTTGCCGTAAACTCTCTTCCCCTTCATGTTCAGTAAAAAATACCTCTTTTGGCTTTTCAGCATCAGAAAGCATATTTACCCAATGTATGGCGCCATATTCTTGCGTTCGTAAGGCATGTGTATGTAAGCCTTCGTGCGTTATATATGTGGCTAAAGGTAATAATTTTTTAGCACAAGCCATGATTATTTTATGTACATATTTCTCTAAGGCTTCTTTTGTTACACTTAGCTCACTTCCCAAGCATTGGAACTGTACAGCAGGGTACCTTGTTTGCCACAGCTTAAAAACACCCGCAAATGTTGCCAAAAAAGAATTATACAAACAATCAGAAGGAGCAGAAAAAGCGCGATTATTCTTGCGCATAAGACCATGAACAAAGCAAAAATCTATACTCTGTTCCACAAAAACTTCTTCCATCATCTGGCAAAATGCAGAGTGCTCTTCCAACAAATTACTCTCCCCATTTTCACACGGCCTTTCAGATTTTTCTGGGGCATATACAAATATGCTGGGCTTTATTCCTTGTTCTAAAAGCTTTTTTGCCTGTGCAACATCGATGGCCTGCACAGTTTTTTCTTTTCCAAGTTTTTGTGTGCATATATTTTCCCAAAGTTCGGCAATGCTTCCCCCACCTATAATAAGAGCGCTCGATACTCCCTCTGATGCATCAAAAGTAAAAGCATCCCATACTTCTGGTTCCACCGACAGCACTTGTTTACAAGGCAAATATCGGTGCATTTTTATGAGTTTATCATCGGCACTTTCTGGAGTTTGCGGTGTGAAATTTTCTTGAGAATCTTGCAAAAGATTTTCTGCAGCACTTCCTTGCTCACGCAAACGCGCCACCACCAAGGCCAATCCTGCAAAGTGAGCACTTGCACAAGATCTTCTATACGTAATTGAATGGAAAATTGCTTTTCAAGGGCATGCATAATAAAAGGAAAACGGCTGGAGCGCATGCCTAGGTCGTGGCGCAAGTCCATATGCGGACGCAATTTTTGCACGTCATGGCCGGTAAGTTCTGCAAATATAGGCAAAATATCCGCCACATATGACGGAATAGGCTCATTTGTCATTGCGTTTTCACTAACAACAGGCTCTGTGTCTTCGGTCAATACAGAAAACGCCATGGGCACAGCATGCATATTATTAGCAGGAATGTGCCCTAGCGCATAGAGCTGTGCCACAGCAGCACGCATGGCTTCCACTTCATTTTGCCTGCGACTCACAGCCAAGCATTGCGCTTCCGGTTTAATTTCAGCGGTGAAGCCGGTGACAGTATCTGCAGGGCCAAGTTCCACAAAGTGGCGCACCCCATGCACATCCCACATGGCCTGAACACACTCTACCCAGCGCACTGCATTTTCATCAAGGCTGGTCATATATTCACAAATTTCTGCCTTATCTTGAGGATACAACCCTGTAGTTACACAACTCATCATGGGTACGACAGCGCCTTGCATGGGAAAAGACCACAAACTCTCTAAAGAAGCCTGCCGCCTAGAGCGCATTTGCGGATGGTGAAAAGCCATATTCACATTAAGCACAAGAGCGGGATACTTTTCTTTGCGTAAAAGGCGCCTGGCTTGCATAAGTTCATCCCTAAGGCCGCTGAGCACAAATTGACGCGGGGAATTATAATTAGAAATAAGTAAGTTAGGAAATTTTTTTAAAGTATTTTGCACCACTTCTTCCGAAGCGTATACCACCATCATGCCTGTTTCGTGCTCGCCTTCACCCTCCATTTCGCCCATCATCGTGGCGCGAATATTAATCATCTCCCAAGCGTCTTTTGGCGTTGTCACTTCTGCAAGACAAAGCCCCACAAGTTCACCTATACTGTGTCCGGAAACAACATCTGCTTTAAAACCCAAAGAGGCAAGATAGCTTGCTTGCGCATATTCCACCAAGAATAAATACGGCTGTTGCCAACGCGAGGGCAAAATTTGCTCCATCTCTGTGGCATCCAAAAGCCCCAATACGTCCCATGAAGAAACAGCGGCAATGCTGTCCATGGCAGCACGAGCAGCCGGGAAAGTGTCATACAAAGCTCTGCCCATACCGGGCCATACAGAACCCATGCCGCAACATGTAATGGCCACTTTGGGGGCTTTGGTATCTTCGCGCAACCAAAGACCTTGCGTTTTTAGGGCTTCAAGGTCTGCCACGCTTGGCACAGCTGGCACATGAATAAGAGCATTGCGCCATGCAGAGGATGTTGTGCCGAGTCGCCATAGCCGCGCATCATGCTCTATGCGCAAGCAGCGCACACCATTTTCAACTCTATCATATAAAGAGTGTTCCACAATATCATTCATATCTTCACTACTAGGTTTTTTTTCCATAGCAGGCATTCTCCAAAACAAAAGGCTCTCGCTAAATAAAATTTTATCACGTGCATGCTAAGCTAGTTCTACACATATGTCTAGAATGCTTTTTTGCATAATATGTTCACAGAAAATATGCAGTATATTCCTCAAGCATAAATCCTTGCGTGAAAACTTTTTTTATAGTACTACTCCTCGTTCTGGAGCGTTTGCACCAACATTTAAAAAATCAATCGTTCAAGTATTGGCTATATAAGCACGCTTTGTAGCTTGCATACTTTTGGGAGATGGAATGAATAAAGACCAAGATTTAAACAGCATGGACGAAAGCATGGCTGAAAATGAGCATGATGCAATGGAAGAAGAGCAAGAAGCGACTTTAGGGTTCAAACCCATGCGCAATAAGCTTTCTTTTGAACGCTTGGTAAGCATCAGCGCTAAAATAGGTATGCGCAACCCATTGTTTTTGTGCCACGAAGGTCTTGCCAAAGCCACAGCTCCCATTGAAGGTAAAGAATATCTTAACTTTTCCACCTACGACTATCTTGACCTTAACGGGCACCCCGAAATCACAGAAGCTGTTACCGAAGCTGCTGTAAAATATGGAACTTCTGCCGGAGCCAGCCGCCTTGTGGGCGGTGAATGCCCACCGCATGGTGAGCTAGAGCGCGCATTGGCCGACTTATACGAAGTGGATGATTGCATAATTTATGTTAGCGGTCACGCCACCAACGTTTCTACTCTCGGCTTTTTATTTGGCCCGCGCGACGCTATTTTCCACGACAACCTTGCCCACAATTCGCTTTTGCAAGGGGCAAAACTGGCCGGTTCCGCTCGCTATTCTTATACACATAATGACACAGAATCTTTAGAAAAATTCTTAAAAGAACGCCGCCACGAGCACAGAAGAGCAGTTATTGTTACCGAAGGCCTTTTCAGCATGGACGGCAATATTCCCGACTTACCGCGCATTATTGAGTTGAAAAAACAGTATAATTGCATGCTCATAGTTGATGAAGCCCACTCTTTGGGCACCCTTGGTGCCACAGGCCGCGGCGCCAGAGAGCACTTTGGCATCAACCCCAAAGATGTTGATATGTGGATGAGCACGCTTAGCAAATCTCTTTGCGGTTGCGGCGGCTTTATTGCCGGCAGCAAAGAACTTATTGAATCTTTAAAATACGGTTCTCCGGGCTTTGTGTTCAGCGTTGGCATGTCGCCTGTGCTTGCCGTAGCTTGCAAAAAAGCCCTTGATCTTATGTTGCGCGAGCCAGAGCGCGTGCGCAAATTGCAACATATCAGCAAATACTTCTTGGACTATGCCAAAAAACTTGGATTAGACACAGGTGAAGCCCAAGGCCTTGCTAATGTACCTGTTATTATTGGAGATTCAATAGCCGCTGGTTTTATGGCCGAAGCACTTTTTGAAAGAGGCATTTATGCCATGCCCATCACCTTTCCTGCTGTAAAAGAAGGCACTGCACGCATTCGCTTTTTCCTTTCTGCCGCACACAGCGAAGAAGATGTGCGCAAAGCCCTTGACGCCACAGCGGAAGAAATGCCCAATGTCTTAAAAAAGCTTGAGCAAGTACGCGAAAAGCTGGCCGCGGAGCAATAAGTTCGCTTTTTGATTTTTTTTTACATTAAGTATATATAGGAACCCTTCGTGTTGGAAAACGTGAAGGGTTCCTATTATTTTTTACACAAGAGGTTATTATGTGTGGCATAGCCGGTTTTTTACAATTACAGCATGAACCACTACCAGAAGAAGCCAGTGTATGGCTTAAGCGTATGACAGACGCCATAGACTACCGCGGCCCTGACGGCGATGGCCAATATATTGATACTTCCGTAGCCCTTGGGCATAGGCGTTTATCTATTATCGACTTAAGCGCTGGCGCCCAACCCATGCACGCCTTTGGCGAAACAAAGCATACTGCCAAACTGAGTATCACCTTTAATGGCGAAATATATAATTTTAAAGAGCTGCGTAAGGAGCTTGAGCAACGCGGCTACACCTTTCGCACCAATTCCGATACTGAAGTTATTCTCCACGCTTGGCATGCCTATGGCGAAGATTGCGTACAGCGGTTTGAAGGCATGTTTGCCTTTGTTCTTTGGGATAAAGAGCAAAAAACACTGTTTTGCGCCCGCGACCGTTTTGGTAAAAAACCTTTTTATTACACTTTGCAACAAGGTTTTTTTGTTTTTGCCTCTGAACTTACGGCTCTTAGCCAATTTCCACATCTGAATTTAAGCGTACACCCAAGAACACTTATGCGCTATTTGGCCTATGAATATATGCCCACCCCTCAAAGTGTTTATGAAGAGGTGCAAAAATTGCCCCCTGCACACGGGCTTATTTTGCGTGACGGGCAAGTGCGCTTAAAGCGCTTTTGGGATGTTCCTCCCCCTGAGCAACAACACAATATACACAAAAGTGAAGATGACCTTGCTCAAGAATTACAAGAATTGCTTTCATTGGCCGTAAAAAAGCGCCTTGTCAGCGATGTGCCCTTGGGCGTTTTCCTGTCTGGCGGCATAGATTCAAGCATTATTACCGGCCTTATGGCACAACATACATCACATATAAAAAGCTTTTCCATAGGCTTTACCGAAGACAGCTATGATGAATCAAAATACGCCCGCCTGGTGGCAAAGCATTATGGCACCGAACACCACGAGCACATTCTTTCTGCCGAAGACTGCGCACAAATATTACCACAAGTGGCAAGCAGGCTTGACGAACCCATGGCCGATGCTTCAGTGGCTCCCACGTATTTATTATCAGAAGCCACACGCAAACATGTAACTGTGGCTCTTGGCGGCGATGGCGCCGATGAACTTTTTGCCGGCTATGAACATTTTATTGGCTATCAAATAGCCGAATACTACAACAAAATGCCTGCATGGTTACGCAAAGGCATTATAGAAAGAATAAGCCCACACTTACCGGCTTCTGCTGGATATATTAACCCGCGCTTGGCTGTTGCCACCTTTTTACAAGGCGTTTATGACCCACCGTGGAAAAGAGTGCAAAGCCTGTTAACGGCTTTTACTCCTGCCATGCAAAAAGAACTTTGGCATAATAGTATATACGCTAAGCATGGAGATTTTTTAGAAGAAGAACATCTTTTTGCTCCCACCAAGGAACTTTTTTCCGCCTGGAGCGCTGCAAGCAAAGCCCGCCATATAGACAGAGCATTTTACGTCTATGCACGGCAATTTATGCTGGACGATATTTTGACAAAGGTAGATCGTTGCTCCATGCTCAAATCATTGGAAGTCCGTGCGCCATTTTTAGATACGCAGGTTGCAGAATTTATTTCTAAATTACCACTTCAATATAAACTACGCGGCCTTAAGCGTAAATATCTATTAAAAAAAGCTTTCTCCACTCTATTACCTCAAGAAATTCTCACCCGTAATAAGCGCGGATTTCAAATTCCTGTGGCAGAATGGTTGCGCACTTCGCTACGCCCACTGGTGGAAGAACTACTTGGGGCACAGTATTTGCAAGAACAAGGTATCTTCCATGCGCCCTATGTGCAAAGCCTCGTGCAAGCACATATGAGTGGCAAAGAAGACTTGCGCAAGCCCTTATGGACTTTACTTGTGCTGCAACTGTGGTGGAGGGCAAATTCGCCTAAACTTACAACTCAATAAAAATCTGCAAAGCATAAACCTTTGCAGTAATTTTCACCTGTGGAGGTATTTATGTTAAGAAAGACTATTTTTAGCTTATTATTATCCCTTGCTCTGGTATCGCCAGCAGCAGCTGAAGGTACTGGCTTATATGTGAGCGGTAAATTTTTAGACTCATATCAAACCAATTATGGCGGCGGCTTTTTGACAGGCACCGACTCTAGCAATACCATAGGTTTTGCTTTTGCAGGTGGCTATGACTTTTACATGAATTCCGATACACCTGTACGTACAGAAATCGAATACGCTTTCAGAAGTGCTTTTATGGGAGAGGAAAATTCTTCCTTCAACGGCAATCATTACGGCAGCGATGTACGCGTTAATGTGCATACGCTTATGGCCAATGTGTATTATGATTTTTATAATGAATCTGCTTTTACCCCATATGTTGGTGGAGGCATAGGCATTGGCTATCTTGAGGGCGACTTTGCAACAGGCGGTAGTTTTACCGGACAGCGCGACATCGAAGACTATGTTCTTGCTTTTAACTTTGGTGCCGGTGTTGGTTATAGCTTTACCGACAACCTTACAGCTGACCTTGGATATCGCTACTTAAACCTTGGCGCTTCTGAGTCTAATTATTACGGCAACGATTTAACCACCCACTTAAGCGCCCATGAATTTAGCTTGGGCTTGCGCTTAGGCTTCTAATAAACCATATTTACGATTAGGGGAGCTTCGGCTCCCCT
>CAYJGS010000051.1:0-12876 GCA_964369505.1 uncultured Desulfovibrionaceae bacterium
GGAGCCGTGAGTGGGTAATATAAGCGCGTTTTGGTAGAGGATGGGGGGTATGGGGGGAAGGAGCCCCCTTTTTGGCGCCAGCACTTGTCCCTTTAGGGGAAAGGGGTCTCCTTCTCCCCATAAAAAATAAAAATAAAAAATAGTTATAATCCTTCGTCCCAGATTTCTTTGCGTTCTTTATAGCGTTTATCAAAGCGTGTCAGTTCGGTATTATGACTGGGTGAAGTGGCAAGGCTTTGGGCTCTTTCGTAGTATTGTTTGGTTTTTCTTTTGTTATTGGCATAGAGTGAGCTGTAGGCTAGGTGTAGGTACGCTTTGAATTCTTGTCCTGTGCGCCCGAGGGAGCGGGCATAGGCTGCGTGTACTTCTTGGTCTTGGGGGATAATGCGTAAGACTTCTTTATAATAGGGTTCAGCTTTGGCTGCGCGGCCTGTTTCGTCCAAAAGGCGGGCATAGAAAAATTGGGCCATATAGTCGCGCGGGTCAAGGCGCATGGCGGTGGTGAGTAGGGTTTCTGCCCTTTGCATATCGCCTTTGCCATAGTGAAAAATGCCGGCTTCGCGTTGGATAAGCGCGTCTTTTGGAGCGGCAGCCAGGGCTTTGTCGAAGGCGGCGGTGGCATTTGGAATATTGTGTTCACGGGCATAGACCATGCCGCGCCCCATAAGAGCTAAGGGGCTTGTATCTTTTTCAAAGCGGTGATGTGCTGCTTGAGGTGTTCCATAGCGTGCCCAGAGTAAGGTTTGTACTCTACGGAATTTTGTATTGTTTATTTTGCGGCTTACGTATTCTTTGGGGCCTGAGTGTACTTTGGCCATGACGCTGGTTATACGCGAGCCTATTTCGGGGTGTGTGGAAAGATAGGTGGGAACGCTTCTGCTACTGGTCATCATGCTTTTGGCGCGGATTTTTTCAAAACCGCCCGCCATGCCTGCTGGAGGATATCCTGCGGCCACCATGTAT
This sequence comes from uncultured Desulfovibrionaceae bacterium, assembly GCA_964369505.1. GTDB lineage: Bacteria > Desulfobacterota > Desulfovibrionia > Desulfovibrionales > Desulfovibrionaceae > CAYJAD01. Next base: position 964 of record CAYJGS010000051.1, read on the forward strand.
TGATAGCCTATGTCGTCGGCTTCGCTTTCGTCGATGCGGCTATAGTTGAGCATGGCCGATTGTCCGGCGCCAAGAGCGCCCACAGCCAGAGCGCTGCCGCCGGCACCGCCTAAGGCTACTCCGGCAATGGCGGCTAATAGGGAGGCTAGGGAAAGCACTTGTGCGCGTTCCATGCGTGCGGCCACGTGCCTTTGGGTTACGTGGGCCATTTCGTGTGCTAAAATACCCGCCAATTCGGCTTCACTTTCCAATTGCATAATAAGCCCTGTGAAAACAAAGATGTTTCCTCCGGGTACGGCAAAGGCGTTTAAGGAATTGTGTAAAACAATGCCTGATCTGAAAGGAAAGGGCTGTGGTGGAATAACTTTATTTAATTTTTCCACGATGTTTGCAACATAGAGCACAACTTCGGGGTCTTCCACCAAGGGTAATTGTGAGCGTATGAGTACTTCAAATTTTTGCCCCAATTCCTTTTCGTCTTTGATACCAAATTGGCCAAAGTTGAAAAAGGCGTGCGCCGGTAAAACGAATATGTGCAGACACAAGAGGCATAGGGTTAAAAAGCATGCCAAAACTTTATGGGAGGCTTGAGTATGGAGTATATGTTTTTTACGCATAATATGTCCTAATTTGCCTGCTAAAGATATTCAATTATGTATTATAATTACATGATATCCCAAACAGAACCTGTGGGGGTGTCGCGTAATTCTATACCCATTTTGGTTAAGGTTTCGCGCAAGGTGTCGGACTTGGCAAAATCTTTATTTTTACGTGCTTCTTGACGTTCTTTGAGCAGATTTTCTATTTTTGTTGTATCAAGGCCTTTGCGTTTGGCTTGTATTTGGCGCAATTCTTCTAAAAATACTTGGGCTTCTGCGGTGAAAAGGCCTAAAATATTTCCCCATGTGGCTATGATGGATTGAAAGCTTTGCAAAAAGTCTTGCATGCCTTGGCTGGCACGAGCTGCTTTATCTTCAAGGGCGCGGTTCACAAGGCGCACCAAAGAAAATATATGGCCCAAGGTGGCGGCGCTGTTGCAGTCATCGTCCATAGCTTTGCTTAAGGCTTGGGTTGTGTTTTGCAATTCTTCTGTATATTCTTGAGGGAAGGGGCTTTTTTTCCAATTCTCGCGAGTGAGTGCTTGTTGTACATCAAGAAGGCATTGGTATACACGTTTTTGTCCGCGTTCGGCTTCGTCCATGCTGTCATGGGTAAAGTCAATGGGGCTGCGATAATGTTTACCAAGCAAGAAGAAGCGTAATGTTTCCGGCAAATAATTTTCTAAAATATCGCGGATAGTTTTAAAATTGCCTAAAGATTTTGACATTTTTTCGGCATCTACTTGCACAAAACCATTATGTACCCAATAGTTGGCCAAGGGTGTGCATGTGCAGGCTTCGGTTTGGGCTATTTCGTTTTCGTGGTGAGGAAAAATAAGGTCTTGTCCGCCGCCGTGAATGTCTAAAGGTAAATATACTTCGCTCATGGCAGAGCATTCGATATGCCAGCCGGGGCGTCCTTTACCCCAAGGGCTTTGCCAATAGGGTTCGCCTTCTTTTGCGCCTTTCCAAAGGGCAAAATCAAGGGGATCTTCTTTTTCTTCACCGGGAGTTACCCGCGCACCGGCTTGTAATTCGTCAAGACTGCGGCCGGAAAGTTTGCCATAAGGGGCATAGGCGCGCACGCGAAAATACACATCGCCGGAAGGGGTGGCATAGGCTTTGCCGTCGGCTATGAGTTTTTGGCACATGGCCTGCATTTGGTCGATATAGTCTGTGGCGCAAGGTTCTTTGTCGGCGCGTAAAACACCGAGCCTGTCCATGTCTTCATGAAAAGCTTGCATATAGGCTTGTGCTACTTCGCGCCATTCTCGCCCTTCGGCATGGGCGCGGTTGATGATTTTATCGTCCACATCGGTGAAATTGCGCACAAAGGTCACATCATAGCCCAAGTGGCGGAAATAACGCACAAGCACATCAAAAACCAAGGCGGAGCGGGCATGGCCTATATGGCAATAATCATAGGCTGTTATGCCGCAAACGTATAGGGTAACTTTACCTTCTCGTGCCGGTACAAATTCTTGTTTTTTACGGTGTAGGGTATTGTATAATTGCATGGAAATGTCAAAATCCTTATATAGAAATTAATTATTATCAAAAAAATCAATACGTCTTTGATGGCGCCCGCCGGCAAAAGGTGTGTCTAAAAAAGCTTGCATAATGGCCAGAGCAACGCCTTGGCCTGTAACGCGTTCGCCAAGGCAGAGGACATTGGCATTATTGTGTTCGCGGGTGGCCTTGGCTTGGAATTCGCTGGCACAAAGAGCTGCGCGAATGCCTTTGTGTCTATTGGCCATAATGGACATGCCAATGCCGGTGCCGCATATTAATATGCCGAATTCATTTTCATTTTTAGAAACTGCGTCGCACACGGCTTTGGCAAAAACGGGGTAATCACAGCTTTCTAGGGTATGGGTGCCGTGGTCTTCTATGGCATAGCCCTGGCGTAAGAGTTCGTTTTTGAGGCTTTCTTTAAGGCTTAAGCCTGCATGGTCATTGCCAAGGTGTACGGTATGTATGGGATTATGTGTGGGCATGGTGTTCTCTTTGTGTTTGTGTCTATGCTTTGCTGTAAGCAGCTTATGTATTGTGCAGTTCTTCCAGCGGTAAAACTCTAACATCTTCCGGTAAGGTAAGACGCATTTGCACATCCGTAAAGGGGGTATCTTGTAAACTTCTTTCTTTTACAAGTAATAGCGCTTGCTTACCTGTTGCTCCGTGGCGGATGCGTAATCTGTAAGGTTTTGTGTCGCCATCTCTATAGGAAAAAAGTATGCTCCAACCTTGAGAATTTGCTACAGCTTCACGCCAATACAAAGGCAGGCCGTCTGTATTGAGCACAAGAGTTCCTTGGAAAGGACCTTCTGAGAGGGTATATTGCATGGCACCCTTGGGTATGTCTTTGGCAAGCAAGCTTGCATCGGCGGAGGGAGGGGTGACAGTGCCTATATGCTTTTGCCCAAGTACTTGGCTGTATTGGCCTTCTAAAAGGCGCGTTAAGTGGCTTAAGCCAAGGGGCATGGGCACACCCACGGAAAAGAGGGGTTTTTGCTTACCTTCATGATAATAGGCTGTATTTTCTTGGGGGGCATAGACCATAAAGGTGCTTGGTCCTTCATATATTTTAGCCACAGTAATGCCAACGCCTGCATTGGCGTCAAGGCGTATTTCTCTGGCATTATTGCCCCACAAAAGGGCATTTACGCGTTGGGTTTTGCCTTCTTCTCCATAGCGCAAACTCAGAGAATTGCGGAAAGATCCAAGACTTGCTTCGCCACTTTGGTTGTATTTTTGCCAAATATGTTCGGCAGAAACTTGCGCTTCAGGGCTCATGCCTGAAGGGCTTTTGGGCGCACAGGCGGCAAGGCTTAAGGTAAGAACAGCTATCACAATGGGGAAGGTATTGCGTAATATTTTTGTAACCATATATAATCCTATACACGTAGTATATTTATTGAATAAAATTTGCTATATTTCAGAAAGGCGCTTTTTTATGCTTTCTGCATTGTCCGGATTAAATGTGAGTGCTTCTTCATAGCCTTTGCGCGCTTCTTTTGTGTATCCAAGGCTGCGGGCAATATCGCCATAATGTTCCCAAATGGTGGGATCCGGAGTTCTGATTACGGACACAGCTTTTTGGATTACTTTCCAAGCTTCTTGTGTATTGCCAGATTTGAATAATGCCCAAGCTAAAGAATCTAAAATATAATCTTGTTGGGGAGCTATGCTCACGGCTTTTTGTAAAAGCTTGATGGCTCGCATAAGGTCGCGGTTTTTTTCGGCCAAGGTATAGCCTATATAGTTTAAGGCTTGATAGTTATTGGGGTTCTTTTTTACGATTCCTTCCATAACGGCCAAGGCTGCGTCGTATTCGCGGTTTTGATCAAGTAAAGAAGCCAATAAATAGGCAGCTTCTTCAAAATCAGTATATTGACGTACCACTTGGCGCGCTTTGGCTATGGCTTCGGGAAGTTTTTGTATGGAGGCCAAAAGGCGTATTTCTGTTAATATAAAGTCTTTATAATGCTTATGATCTTTGGCAATGTCTTTTTGCCCAAGGCGGGCAAGGTTTAAAGCTTCTTCCAGTTTTTGCAATTCTATGAGCAATTGCATACGCATAAGCAGGGCTCGGCCATAATTGGCATTGGATTTTTTTACATTGTGCACAAAGAAAAGTGCTTTTTGCGCGTCGTTATCTCTTTCGTATGCAATGGCAGCCAGATAAAAATAGAGTTCGTCGGGAGCGTTGGGTTCAAGTATGAGCTTTTGTAATATATTTTCTGCCTCATCAAAGAATTGTGCTTCCACAAGCATGCTGGCCACGGCTGCACTGAAATTCATGGTAGGAGGCATATCGTCATAATATTCCATGGCTTTTTCAAGGTCTTTAAGGCGCAAAGACAGGAATATAATGCGCAAAGCCACTTCGGGATTGTTGCCTGTTTCGTATAAAAGTCTGTCGTAATATTCTCGCGCTTCTTCAAGCATGCCCTTTACTTCGTAAATACGGGCAGTATCAGCTAAGGCTTCAGTAAAATAGGGCATTTCTTTTAAGGCATTGAGCAAAAAGGGCAAAGCTTCGTCAAGGCGTTCCATACCCATGAGTGCTTTTGCGTGGTAATAATTAACAAAAGCAGTACGATCTTTAGCTTTTATAGCTAAAAGTATTTGTTCGGCCTCTTCAAATTGTTTAGAATTAACAAGCAAAAGCGCCAATTCAAGTTTGGGGTCTAATTTGTCTGGATAGCGCTTTATAAGTTCTCGTATATGCGCTATGGCTTCGTCACTTTGTTTGGCTTTTTGCAGAACTTCGGCGTATAAAAGGTGCAAAGATATGGCCGAATCGTATTTGCTAAGTCCTTTTTTGAGCAGGGGTAGAATGGTAGAGGAATCTGATTCTAAGAAAAAAATGCCTGCGTCGATATACACTGAAACCGGTGGATTAAAAGCGTCAAGTGTGTGCAGTGTATTTAGTACCGCTTCTTCATCTTCTTGTCGTAGAGCTTGATCGTAAAGTAAAAAAGCAAAAGTTTCTTGAGCGCCGGGGCTTAATTCGTCAGTAACGGGAGCCACGCTTAAATTATCTTTAAGTGTGTTTTGGGTTTCTTGTGGCGCACAGCCGCCACAACCAAGCAAAAGCAAGGAAGAAGAAAGCACAAGGGCTGTAATGCCGTATTTGAGTGTACATAATAGTTTCATATTATTTATTTATCCATTCTTCAGAAAAATCTTGTATACCTTTAGTCATGTGCTGGCGCAGCTTTTCTAAAAGCCTTGCTTCCAATTGGCGCACCCTTTCGCGTGTCACATTATACCTTTCGCCGATTTCACGCAAGGTTACAGGTTCGTCGGTGAGCAGACGATTTTGCAAAATATATGTTTCTTTTTCATTAAGCTTTGGAAGTATTGTTTTTAAATGCCTCTGCACAAGTTCAGCAATTTCATTACTGGCAATGCTATCTTCTATGCCAGGGCCAAGAGCCGGCAAAAAGTCCATGCGCGTGGCGCCGCCGGATTCGTCATTCACTTGCATATCCAAAGACATGTCAGAAGAACTTAAACGCTGATCCATTTCTTGAATTTGTTCAACACTTACACCCAAACGGTCCGACAGCATGGCTGCATCTGGGTCAAAACCTTGTGAAATGAGTTTTTGCCTTTCTTTGTTTAAGTTATAAAAAAGCTTGCGTTGTACTTGGGTGGTTCCAATTTTAACCATGCGCCAATTATTCATAATAAATTTAAGTATATAGGCCTTAATCCAAAAGGCGGCATAATAGGAAAACTTTATACCTTTATCTGGGTCAAATTTGTTAACAGCCCGCATAAGCCCCACATTACCTTCTTGGATAAGATCCAACACATTTTGCATCCAGCGGCGCTGGAAGTCCATAGCAATTTTAACAACTAAGCGTAAATGTGATGAAACAAGCCTAAAAGCTGCGTCTGTATCGCCAAGATCACGAACACGGTGGGCAAGCATTTGTTCTTCTTCGGGTTTAAGCATGGGAAAGCGGTTTACTTCTTTTAAATACAGGTGCAGGCTATCTCTACCGATGGCAGGTGTATTTTTGGTACGAGAAATAATGGGGGCGCTTTCTTCTGCATGCGCAAGATCTTCATGGGCAACATCGTCTACATCCACATGGTCGATTTCTTCCATGTCATCAATATCATGTAAAGAATCTGTTAGTGGGTCAATGTCAATAACATCGTCATCCATGCCTTCCATTTGAACATCTTCTATTTCAAGATCGACATTTTCGGGCAGGGGATGTGTATTTTGCGGTGGCACAATTTCTACAGGCACATTTTTTTTATTGCCCATTTTCTTTTTTGTGGCCATATTTTGCGTAGGCTTTTGTTTTTTTTTCATATATATTCCCTTGTGTACAGAGGGAGCATTTAGATGATTTTGTAAAATAAACCTTACAATCTCTTTTAAAAATAGACACTTGTTCTGTAAATGTGTGCAGGGTTTTCACATATTGCACTTGATGCGCACATTTTTTAAGCTTGTTATAGCAATTCCGGGTAGAATTGCCATGTGAACTGGTGGAACCGTGGTCTGGTGCCGCAAAAAATAGGGCGGCGGTTAGAGTTTTAGTTTGTCCTTTTGCATATTTTTAAGTAATGAAAAGGGCAACGAGACGAAGGAAACTTTAAGATAACATATTATTTTTTGTTTGAATAGCACAAAATTATTACGAAATTTGGCAAGCTTTATGGCCTAGTAATGGCTCTAAACCCATATAATTATAATATTGTTGTAATAGCTTTTGTTGTATCGTATATGGCAAAAATGTTATTTTATTTTCATATAGTAGAGAGGAATTATGCACGATTTTCAAAAAGCGCTTATGGCGGGTGAGTTTTTACTTTTAGACGGCGCCATGGGGACTATGCTGCAAGCGGCAGGTTTGCCGGCGGGCACAAGTCCTGAGCGATTTTGCTTAGACAGACCTGATATTTTGCAAAATATTCATACAGCCTATGTAAAAGCAGGTTCAAGGGTGCTCACCACCTGCACTTTTGGCGGTAATAGATATAAATTGCCAAAAGATATACATGTGGAAGAATTTAATGCGGCCATGGCGCGTGCAGCAAGGGCTGCCACCAAGGCAAGCCCCAGCGACAAGCCGGTTTTTGTGGCCGGTAATCTTGGACCTACGGGGCATTTTGTAAAGCCTTTGGGTGATGTGGAGCCTATAGACCTTATAGCTGCTTATAGAGAGCAAGTGCGCGGTCTTTTGCAAGGCGGCGTGGACGTATTTTTTATTGAGACGCAATTTGATTTAGCCGAAGCGCGCGCGGCTGTGGTGGCTGTGCGCCAAGAATGCTCTTTGCCCATCATGGTATCCATGACTTTTGAAGATGGGGTAAGCCTTACAGGAACAAGCCCTGAAATTTTTGTGGAAACCATGCAAAACCTTGGGGTGGTTGCCCTTGGCACCAATTGCAGCGCAGGGCCTGATCAGATGGTACCCGTACTTGAAGAAATGCTTGCCTATGCCAAAGTGCCTGTGCTTGTGGAACCCAATGCAGGCTTGCCTGAGCTCATAAATGGTGAAACGGTATTTAGGCTTGACCCTGAAACTTTTGCACAAAAAACGGCGGCTTTTGCGGCGGCCGGAGTGCAAATTTTGGGCGGTTGTTGCGGCACAACGCCGGCACACATTGCCGCTTTGCGCCAAGCCATAGAGGGTATGAGTTTGCGTCGCCCTGCTGTGCGTGTGGATGGTGGCAGTATTGTGTTGACCACGCGTTCGCAATTGGTGCGTATTGGTGAAGACGCGCCCTTGGCTATTATTGGCGAACGCATTAATCCCACAGGCAAAAAAGATTTGACGGCCGAATTTCAAGCGGGCGAATACGGTCTTGCTCTGCGCTATGCCGAAGCACAAATACAAGCCGGAGCCCCTGTGCTTGATGTGAATGTGGGCGCACCCATGGTGGACGAAACCAAATTGTTGCCGGAATTGATTTTGCGGCTTACGGGGCGCTTTGATACGCCTTTATCGTTAGATTCTTCCAATGCAGAAGCCATCATGCAGGCCTTGCCGTATTGCCCTGGTTCTGCCTTGGTTAATTCCATAAGTGGTGAAACAGGACGCATGGAAAGCCTTGGGCCTTTGTGCCGTGATTTTGGCGCACCCTTTATACTTTTGCCTTTGAAAGGGCGTAATTTGCCTGTGCGTGCCACAGAGCGCATAGCCATATTAGAAGAGCTTTTAGAACAAGCCGACGCCTTGGGCATTCCGCGTCGCTTGCTCATGGTGGATGTGCTTGCCTTGGCTGTTTCTTCTAAAGCCGAAGCGGGGCGGCAATGCCTTGAAACCATACGTTGGTGCACGCAAGAAGGCTTGCCCACAACCATAGGTTTATCCAATGTATCTTTTGGTTTGCCGGCGCGAGAGCTTTTAAATGCCACCTATCTTTCTTTGTGCATTGGGGCAGGTTTAAGTTCTTGTATAGGCAATCCTTCTAATTCCAGGCTTTTAGAAGTGCGTGATGCCTCGCATGTACTTTTAAATAAAGATATGAATGCTGCGCATTTTATTGCCAATTATTCTGCTTGGACAGCCGGAGAGGGGGTTTCGCATATTACTGTACATGCGCCGTCTTTGGCTAACAGTGTTTTTGACGCTGTCATTTTGGGTGATAAGGATAATGTATTAGCTTTAGTGGACGAAGAGCTTAATAAGGGCACTGAACCCTTTACCTTAGTGCAAGAAATGCTTATTCCTGCCATTACAGAAGTGGGTAATAAATATGAAAAGCGCGAATATTTTTTGCCGCAACTCATCCGTTCGGCCGAAACCATGCAAGTGGCTTTTGGGCGAGTGAAACCCCTGCTTGAAGCAGAGCGTGGCAGTGAAGCGCGACCGGTTATTGTGCTTGCCACGGTGGAAGGTGATATTCACGATATAGGCAAAAATATTGTGGCCTTATTACTTGGAAATCATGGTTTTGAGGTGGTGGATGCAGGTAAAGATGTAAAAGCTACTGATATTGTTCGTTGTGCTCAAGAGCATAATGCATCGATTATAGGGCTTTCTGCGCTTATGACCACAACCATGGTGCGTATGGAAGACACCATTAAGCTTGTGCGCGAAGGCAATCTTCCGTATAAAGTCATGGTGGGCGGGGCGGTGGTAACACAATCTTTTGCCGACACCATTGGCGCCCATGGGTATTCTGCGGATGCGGTGGGAGCTGTGCGACTTGCGAAATCATTACTATAAGGAGATTATATGACTCTTTTTCTTAGAAATATATGTATTTTTTTGTGTGTTTTGTCTTGTATTGCAGTGGGAACTGTAAGTGTGCAGGCAGCTGAAAGTGAAAAAACAGCTACTACAAAATTAGAAACTTTGGATATGGCGGCCTTGCAGAAAATTTTGGACAGCCACAAGGGTAAATTTGTTATAGTAAACTTTTTTGCCACATGGTGCCCGCCGTGCCGCGAAGAAATTCCAGGACTTGTGTCTTTAGCAGAAAAAAGAAGTAAGGATGTGGTGGTTATTGGGCTTTCCAGCGATGAAAGCCAGCGCCCCTTGCCTGAATTTATAAAAAATCTTAATATAAATTATCCTGTCTACATGGCGGATATATCTTTGTTGCTACAATTTAATGTGCAAAGCATTCCGCACAATCTTGTGTATGACACAAAGGGGGTGCTTGTGGGTAATGCTGCAGGTTTTGTCACAGAAAAAGAATTGAACACTTTTATTGACGCTTTTTCGGAGCAAAAAAAATAATGAATGATTTTTCCATACGTAAGGCACATGCAGGAGATGTAAAAAGCATACATGCATTGCTTATAGGTTGCGCAAAGCAGGGGCTTTTATTACCGCGGGCTTTGAGCCATTTGTATAGGCATATACGCGATTTTTATGTGGCAGAAACACAAGATGGCACTATTGTTGCTTGTTGTGCTTTGGCTCCCACATGGGAAAATTTAGCCGAGGTTTGTTCCTTGGTTGTAAGTGATGATGTGCGCCGCCAAGGCCTTGGCAAGCGTATTGTACATCACTGTATTGAAGACTGTAAACAGCTAAAAATAAATAAAGTTTTTGCGCTTACGTATCAAGAAGAATTTTTTAAAAATCTGGGTTTTACTATAGTGGATAAAGATGTTTTACCCCAGAAAATTTGGGCTGACTGCGTGCACTGTCCAAAATATCCGGATTGTGACGAAACAGCCGTAGTTTTAGATGTGTAATGTGTTTTAATATAAGGAAAGTCCATGCAGGTAAAAGAACTTCGTTTACTCATTGCTGCCGAAGACATAGCCCAAAAAGTACAAGCTTTGGGCAAGGAAATTACTGCCACATACACAGATGCGCCCCTTGTGGTGATTGGTGTACTTAAAGGGGCCGGCCTTTTTATGGCAGATCTTGTGCGTGCCATAGATTTACCGCATGTGGAGCTAGATTTTATACGTATTTCCAGTTATAAAGACGGAGATACTCCCGGTTTGATTTCTTTAAATAAAGATGTGGAGCTTTCTTTTGAGGGAAAGCACGTGCTTATAGTAGAAGATATTGTGGACACAGGGCACAGTATGACTTTTTTAAAAGAGAAATTTGCTCAGTGCGGCGCCATTTCTGTGCGTTGTGCGGTGCTTATTGATAAATATGAACGGCGTGAACTGCCGGTGATTTCGGATTTTGTGGGCTTTAGGCTCACGGAAGGCTTTGTTGTTGGTTATGGTCTTGATTATGCCGAAAGATACAGGCATTTGCCCGCTATCTATGAAGTTATTATAGATTAAAATATGTAAATGGGCTGCTTATAGCTGTATAATGATATGAAAGCAAGGTGAGTCATGGAAGTACAATGCCCCAATTGCGCCAGCAGGTTTAACCTGCCGGAATCGGTGCTCAAACCCAAGGTCAAGTTACGCTGCTCTGTATGCAAGCATGTTTTTGTTTTTGAAAGATCTGAAACAAATGTTAGCGACGTGAGCTTTGAAGGAGGAGATTTAAATCTTGACTCCACCATGGGAACTGCTGCGCCAAAAGCTTCTGGCAAAAAGCGCACTAAGCTTATAATATCCATATTGCTATTGATTTTTATAGGCGTTGGTGGCGGTGCTTGGTGGTATATAAGTAATGTGTTGCAAGCATCGGGTGAAGAAGCGGTGGATGTGGCGCAAGATGTGCGGCTTATGACCATGCGCAATGTGCGCCAATACTATGTGGAAAACGAAAAAGTAGGCCCCATTTTTGTGGTGGAAGGGCGCGTTGTTAATGAATTTCCAATACCCAAAGAGCTTATAGAAGTAGAAGCGGCCGTATATGGAAAAAACAAGCAAGCCCTTGTGGTAAAAAAGCAATTGGCGGGCACGGCTTTATCGCTGTTTCAATTGCAAGTGCTTGAAAAAGAAGAATTAGAATCCTTTTTAAATAATCAGATCGAAATATTGACCAAGAATACCAATGTGCCCACAGGTGGCGAAGTTCCTTTTATGGTGCTTTTTTATGACCCACCGAGCGATGTGGCAGAATTTGGGGTGAAGATTGTGAGTGCTAAGGATGTAGAGCCTGTAGAATAATAAAATTTATGGCAAAAATACGCGAAACATATGCTTGCTCCGCTTGTGGGGCCCATGCCAGCCAATGGCGCGGACAATGCGTTGTGTGTAAAGAGTGGAATACTCTTGAATTGCACGTGCAAAAAGCCACCAAAAAAAGCAGCGCGCAGAGCTTGCGCGGTCTTGGTTTGACCGTTTCTTCAAATCCTATTCCCCTTGAACAAGTAAGTGAGCAGGGTTATGCTCCTTTCGGCACAGGTTTAGAAGCTCTAGACCGCGTGCTTGGGGCAGGCTTTGTGCCGGGGGCTGCCATCT
>CAYJGS010000052.1:0-7431 GCA_964369505.1 uncultured Desulfovibrionaceae bacterium
GTACGGAAGGATCTATATCAATGTCTAGGGCAATTCGCTTTTCTGAGCATTGGGGGTGAAATATTTGTGCACACTGCTTAAAAAGTGCTTCCACATTAAATATTTCTTCATCTGAGTATTGGGCACTATTTTCGCCGGCTTGCAGTTTGAATGATGTATCAAGTAAATTTTTATTGATATTTTGTAATGTTTGGAAAAGCTCTAACTTTTTGGGATCATCTATGTTTTGCTTTAATTCATCTAAAATATGCCCCATATTACCAAGCACTAGTTCAATTTCCTGACTCATATTTGTTGCTATGGCTTGAGCGTTTTGAGCACTAACGCTTTGGGTTCGATTCTTGCGCCACATATCTACTATAATAAAATATAAAATAAGTACAATAATAAAGCTGGCCAAAGCATTGGCAATTAAATATTGATAATTGCTTGTCCGCTCGGCATTAATAAATTCGTCCTTATCAATGTCTATAACCATTGCCCCAATGAGCCCACCTTCATCTAATGTAACATGACAACTTATGCAATTTTTAGTGGCAGTTAAAGGGTGTACATAGCTATATCGATCAACTTCTGGCCTGTACTCAAAAAAATCATCACCACTGGACTCAATGGACTTCATGATAAGATTACTAAGAGAAGGGCTTGGCAAATGAGCAGGGTTTAAAGGGTTATTGCTCACAAAACGTATTTTTACACCATTTTGAATACGTTCTTCCAAACGTTTTGCCAAATCAATGGGTACTGCCATGGCAAGAGCCATACCATTACTACCTTGAATGGCTGTGCTTGATATGGCAGTTTTAACATCACTTTTTTCTAGGGGAACAAAAACCGGCTTACTGTCTTCAAACCAATTAAAAATTTCAATTATTTTCTCCCCCACGTGGAAAGCATAATTGTGCATTTCCTCAACAATCAATTGTTCTCTATCTGTTTGATTAAAATACGAATACAGTACAAAACCACTCCACAAAATGCTAAGTATTGAAGCAAGAAATATGTGTTTTTTTAATTGTAATTGCATAATAATAACCTATTTTTTATATAGTTTACATCATGATTCAATTGAATCAAAACTTTCATCATATTGAATGCTTGTTGCTTGCATATTTTTCGCTTTTAGGCTTTTAAGCACTTCCACAAAACTTTCCATACTCATGGGCTTGTAGAAATAATAACCTTGAATTACGTCACAATGTATTTTTTGCAAAATTGACAGTTGCAACTTTGTTTCAACCCCCTCTGCAACAACTTGAATGCCAAGTCTTTTAAGCATATTGATAATACTTGCCACAAGAAATAATCCTTTTTTAGTGGTAAATTTTTCATCAAGAAAAGCTTTATCCAGTTTAACCGTCTGAATATTCAATGAGCCCAATCTATGCAAAGAAGATACACCTGTACCAAAATCATCTATGGCTATGGAAAAGCCTAGTTTATTCAGTTCTGCAATAGTATCGGTAAAAAGTTCTGACTCAACAACCATTGCACTTTCTGTGATTTCAATTTCAATTTCCTCAGGTTTTACCTGATATTCAGCTAGTATATCATTAATATGTTGCAATGTATCCACATGCAAAAGGGTTATGCTTGAAAAGTTTATAGCAATGGGTGGAATATCCAAGCTGTTTTTATTTTCCATAATAAATTGACATGTTTTTTCAAATATATATATGTCAAGCTTGGTAATGAATGCATTTTCTTCAAAAATAGAAATAAAGTCATTAGGAAGGATGGGTGGCCTATCTGGTGCGTGCCAACGAACCAATACTTCAGCTCCGCAAATTTTTCCAGTATTTGCATTAACCTTAGGCTGGAAATTTAATATAAATTCATTATTTTCAATGCCATGTTCCATTTTGTAAAGAATATTTTTTTGGGCATTGAGAGTTTTTTTCATTTCATCATCAAAAAATGTAGTGGTTATTGCATGCTCAGTTTTTCCAGTATACCTTGCCAAATTACAATAACTAATAATGGTATCAACAGACAAAGTTACATCATCAATTATATAACATCCTCTAGACAAGCTAATTGTATAATTACTACTCAAGATTTCTTTAATTTCGTAAATTATAGTTAAAATATCCTCATGTGACTCTAAGCCTTCACCAATATCCTTTATTTTACCAAAAATAAGAAATATATCATTGCCTAGTCTAGCAACACAAGTTGCCTTAAAGCGCTTAACATATTTATTTTTTAAAAAATTACCCAGATAACAAAGTACATCATTAGCCTTATTCGCACCATATACTTGGTGAAGCAATGCATACTTATCTATGTCTACACAAATAGCTATATATTCATCAGGGTGAGCTTTATTTAAAGTTTGCTCCATGATGGCATAGGCTTTTTCTTTTGAATAAAGCCCAGTGAGAGAGTCCGTTTGGCTAAGTCTATCATATTTATCTTTTGTTTTCTTAAGTTTTAAAAAGTGTAGCAAAAGTAGGATGGATACGCTTAACACGATAATGTTTATAATTACTATTTTATGCTTAAGTATAAATTCTATAGGCGTAACCGGAGGGCTGATATTACGATTTTCCTCTAGTACTATTCTTTTTAAGGCTACAGGATTAAGCCTACTAATATAAGAATTTAAAACATTCACAGCAGCAGGGGGATATTTTTTAGACAGGTAAAACTTCAATGGTAAATTAAAGGTTGTGGGCACTAATCTATTGTTCTGTATTCCTAATTTGCCAGTGACGTATTCTGCCTCAGGCTCTGAAAGAAAAATGGCATCTATTTTATTATTGTCGTAAGCAATGATTAGCTCATTTAAGTTTTTGAAAATATTTATTTTCCAGCGCGGAAAGATAGCTTTCGCTTCTTCATGGTTAAAAGTGGAATAGTCAAGCATTCCAAAATTTTTTACTGCATCAAAGCTAGTTTTTTTAAAAATCATCATGGGTAACTTTAAATAAGCATCAGAAGCGTAAAAAAACTCCTCTTTTAAGTTAGCATTGCCAATCACAGAAAATAGCATGTCGAATTTTTTTAAATCAATGGCTGAATTCAAATTATATGAGATGAGATCACCTGCATTTTTTTGCATTTCATGGAAAAGCTTGAGCACGCTTAAAGTAATGCCAGAAGGGAGTCCTTGTTCATTTGTGTATTGTATGGGGTAATGATTATCTAAATAAGCTAATTGATATACCTTGGAATTGCTTTTAATCATTTGCATTTCTTCAGTACTTAAGCCCTGATGCAAAGCTTCAATACCTTGGCTTATATATTGATTGTTTAGATTTCGTAGAGTAACGACATCATATTCATTAGCTTGTTCTAATGCGTAGTCTAAAATGTCAAGTATATATTCATATTTAGGTAATGTAGCAAAATATAAACCTTGTTCGCCAATACGCATAATTACGCTTTCTGTTTTCGTCAGATAATATGCGCTTGATAGTTTAAAATCGGTAGAACTGTTGGCAAAATCCATATTGTCATTATATATTTTATAGTTCATAATAATATTATTTTGGGCAAGAAAAGTATCAAGCTGTCCTCTGGCTTCAGTATTAGTAGCCAAAATGGCAATATCTTTGCCATTCAAGGCATTTAAGTCTCCGTAGGTTATATTTTTACCCTTATTCGCAACAATATGTACACTGGTTTTAAAGAGTGGATTTTTTGAAAACTTAAGTTGATACAGACGTTGAGGAGACTTGATAAAACCAGCAAATACATTAACTTCACCAGAATTTAAAAGTGTTACCCCAGATTTTGGTTGGAAAGCTGTGGGAACAAGAGTATAAGGATTCTCAAAATATTTTGATAGAATTGCAAAACGCGCTTCTAAATGTTCTTTTGGTTTGTAGGCATCGTGAAAGTGAGGAGACTCTTCAAGATAGCCAATACGAAGTTCTTGGTTTGGCATCGGCTCAGCGGCGTAAGACTTGGAGCAAAAAATTAATAAAAAAGCAAAGAAAAAGCTAAACGTAAGAATTTGAATTCTAATCGACCTATTCTCCATAACTCCCCCATATGTAAAAAAATTACAATTTTTAGCAAAGTATGGATTAATTAAGCCGCAAAAGCATTGTGCCAATATTCACATAAAGCTTGATAAGATTACTGTTTGTTTTTAGTCGCGTCATTGTTATACATTTTTTAAGAATAACAAAGCAAACCTTGACTTAAACTAAAAAACTCGTAAAACCTAAAAATACAAGTGAGAGCGGTCATTGTAGGTTGAATAAGCTAATTCAATCCACCCGAATTGCTCTCTAGCATCTTGCCTTTTTTGTGTCAATATTCACAAAAAAACTTTTTTTAAAGGTAAAAACAACAAATATCAGCCCGTTGCGAAAGGCTTTTTACGTACTGCAGCTATTATCTTGCACGAATTTTCATGCCAAAGGTTGGAACCGAGGTTGGAACGCAATTAACAAATGAAAAAGGACTTACAGATATTATCTATAAGTCCTTAAAATATATGGCGCGCCCGGGAGGAGTCGAACCCCCGACCAAGAGCTTAGAAGGCTCCTGCTCTATCCAACTGAGCTACGAGCGCCTATAGTGCTTTTAAAAAGCACCAACTGCTGCGTCAAGCTTGTTTTTTACTACCGTCACGTATGTTTGGATACGCTCCCTCCGTAAAAAACTGCGCTTTCCTTGCATTTAGTACTTTTTAAAAGCACTATGCAATATTTAAAAAGCGCCAACTGCTGCGTCAATCTTGTTTTTTGCTACGGCATTTCTACATATTTAATGGCACGTGGTCAAGCAACTTTTTCTATTGTAAAATCATAAAAAACTCCTTCCCCTACAAAGTTAAAAAATTAAAATCAGATGTGCTTAATCAGCTGACAAAGAGAAGTAGTTCTGGCATGCTACGCCCATGTTTACAACCTTCACACAAGTATTGCAATTTTTAAAAGAGCGCGGGCAATTCCATATGGATTTGAGCTTGCACCGCGTGCACAATGCTTTAGAAATGTTAGATTTGACAAATCCTCCATTTCCCATTGTGCAACTTGTTGGAACCAATGGTAAAGGTTCCACTGCTGCATTTTTGGAATCTGTGGCAAGGGCTCATGGCTTGCGCACGGGGTTGTATACTTCGCCGTATTTTATATCGCCAGAGGAAAGTATTTGCCTTGACGGGCAAGGGCTTAATAGCAAACAATGGCCAGCTTTAGCCACAAAAATTCATGCCAAAGCCCCTGATTTGACGCATTTTGAATTTTTGACTGTGCTTGCCATGTTGGCTTTTACAGAGGCCAAGGTTGATGTGGCCATAATCGAAGCAGGCCTTGGTGGGCAATATGACGCCACAACAGCTTTACCGCGGCATGTGCTGTGTGTAACGCCCATCAGTATGGAACATGAAAAGATGCTTGGGCCGACTTTGCAAGATATTGCCAAACATAAGGCCATGGCCATGGCGGCGCAAATGCAGGTTTTTTCTGCCAAGCAAGAATCTTTGGTGCAAAATATTTTAGCAGAGTATGCTCAAGAGTGCGGCGCACATTTTTGCCCGGTGGATGTGGAGAGTATGTTGCCGAAAAAGGTAGCATTGGGACTTTTTGGAGCACACCAAAGAGAAAATGCGACCCTTGCTGTGGCTGCTTGGCAAGCTTTGGATGCACAGTTTTTTCAGGTGTATAATAAAGAAAAAATGCTGCAAGGTTTGGCGCAGGCTTTTATTTCTGGGCGTTTTCAACGCATAGACTTGGACATAGGAACCTGCATTGTTGACGGTGCCCATAATGTGGCTGGCTTGCAAAGTCTGCATGCGGCTTTGCAAGACTATATTTCTTTGCAATATGCGGCGCCTAAAGCCATTGTTTTTTCTTGCTTAGCAGACAAGAACTGGCAGGCCATGCTGTCCCATATACGCCATATACAAAAATTTTGTTCTGAAAATTGCTCTATTTTTATACCCGCGCAAGCGGTAAAGGAACGGGCCATGAATCAAATGCAGCGAGAGCAAATGGCGCAAGCGTTGGGCGGTATTTTGTGCGAAAATGTGAACCAAGCGGTACAAAGGGCTTGTGCTGTGAAGGCCCAAAAACAACAACCTGTGCTTGTGTTTGGTTCCTTGTATTTATTGGGTGAATTTTTTGCTGCTTATGCGCCTTGGGCTTTACAACATAGGTAATGTAATAGTATATTTGTTTTTTATGATTTTGCTGAAAATATTGTGAGGGAATATGCAAACATTGTTTCGCGCCTTGCCGTCCATGGATGTGTGCTTAACCACTTTAGAAAAAGAAGAATCTTTGCAAAATATTCCGCGGCCTATGCTGCATATGGCTGTGGAAGATTTTTTAAATGGTGTGCGTGCAGACATAAAAAATGGTAAGGAACAAGATGCAAATGCGCTAAGCTTAAGCGCCCTTTGGCCACAGCTTTTGCAGTATGTATATACAGTAACGCGCCCGCGCTTTAAGCGCACGTTGAATGCCACAGGCGTGGTTATTCATACTAATATGGGGCGTTCTGTGCTGGCTGAAGCGGCAGCGCATGCGGCTTATACTGCGGCAGCGCATTACAGTAATTTAGAGTTGGATTTGCATACCGGCGGCCGCGGTTCGCGCCAAAGCTTGGTGGAAGAATTGCTGTGCCGCATTACCGGAGCCCAAGCGGCCATGGTGGTGAACAATAATGCCGCTGCCGTGCTCTTGGTATTAGATACCTTGTGCAAGGGCGGTGAGGTTATTGTATCGCGCGGGCAGCTTGTGGAGATTGGCGGTTCCTTTCGCATTCCGGAAGTTATGGAGCGCAGTGGTGCTGTGTTGCGCGAAGTGGGAGCCACCAATAGAACGCATGAACATGATTATAGAAATGCCATAAATGAACGCACTGTTGCCTTGCTTAGGGTGCATACGTCCAATTACCGTATTTTGGGTTTTCATAAAGAAGTGACTTTGCAAGAGCTTGTGCAGCTTGGTAAAGAATATCAGGTGCCTGTTATTGAAGATCTTGGCAGTGGTTCTCTTGTGGATTTACACGCTTATGGTCTGCCCGACGAACCCACGGTGCAAACGGTGGTGCAGGCCGGGGCGCATGTGGTGACTTTTTCCGGTGATAAGGTGCTTGGTGGGCCGCAAGCGGGGATTATTGTTGGGCATGCAGAATATATCGAACGCATGCGAACCAATCAGCTTTACCGCGCTTTACGTTGTGATAAGAGCACCTTGGCGGCTCTTGAAGCCACCTTGCGCATATATACAGATCTTGATAGGGCGCTTACGGAAGTGCCCACATTGCGTATGATAACCATGCAAACTGAAGAGTTAGCCCAAAAAGCACAGGTTTTATGTGATTTTTTGCGTGAAGAACTAGATGCTCTTGCCACGTTTTCTTTGTGCGAGAGTGTGTCACGGGTGGGCGGGGGATCTTTTCCTGAACGCGATTTACCCACAAGCCTTGTATGCATACAGCCAAAACATATTTCAGCCACACGCTTGA
>CAYJGS010000052.1:7441-9297 GCA_964369505.1 uncultured Desulfovibrionaceae bacterium
TGAAACAACTTTTGTTAGACCAAGATATGCCACTTATAGGACGTCTTGATGCTGACCATTTTTGCCTTGACCCTCGCACTCTACAAGAAACGGAACTTCCTCTTGTGCGAGAAGCTTTGACCCTTGCTTTGCAAATGTAAGGAAACACTGATTAAATCGTGTTTCCTTAATCAATAGTATACAAGCACCACTTCGTGGTGTTTGCGCCGCCTAAAGACAGTAAAGCTGTCTTGGCGGAAAGGCACAAAAATCAGTCATTTAACGGGCAAGCAAAGCTCGCCCTATTCTTGATTTTTGGTCGCATTGGCTTTTGCCAACGCTCCATTTAAGAAAACGCCGATTAAATCAGCGTTTTCATAAATACACTTTAACATATGGAAAAAATAATGAAAAAAAATGAAGTTGCCTATACCCCCAAATCTTGTTGGGACGGTTATGCCGCCAGTGCGGAAGAACGTAAAAATCTCATGAAACTTGCCAAACGTTATGTGGATTTTTTAAGCGCGTGTAAGACCGAGCGCGAAACGGTGGATTATGTACTTAAAAGCCTTGCCAAACATGGCTATGCAGAAGGTATGCAAGAAAAAAGCTATGTGCGTGCTTTTCGACAAAAAGCGCTTTTTGTGGCCAGAAAAGGGACTTTGCCCATGGATCAAGGGCTGCATTTGATAAGTGCGCACACCGATACACCGCGCCTTGATTTTAAACAGCGCCCTTTCATAGAACAACCCGGTGTGGCACAAGCTAAAACACACTATTACGGTGGCATACGCAAATATCAATGGTTGGCGCGTCCTTTGGCCTTGCACGGTGTGGTGGTGCGGGCAGACGGCAGCACGGTGCACGTGGTGCTTGGCGAAGAAGCGGATGAACCTGTATTTACCATTGCCGACCTTTTGCCGCATTTGGCACAAAAACATGTAACCCAAACCATTGCCGAAGGCTTTGAAGCGGAAAAATTGAACGTGATTTTAGCGCACAGCCCCAAAGTAGGTGAAGAAAAAAAGGGTAAGGGCGCTTCTAAAAATAGTGCAGAAACAGCTGCTAAGGATTCTGTAAAAGATCCCATAAAGGCACATGTGCTGGATATTTTATTTGAAAAATATAATATTAGCGAAGAAGATTTTATTTCTGCAGAATTGCAAGCCGTGCCTGCAGGGCCTGCCCGTTTTGTGGGGCTTGATAGGGCGCTTGTGGGTGGTTATGGACAAGACGATCGCATTTGTGTTTTTGCTGCACTGGAAGCTTTTTTACAAGCCAAAAAAACCAAACACACCACAGCACTTATTTTTTGGGATAAAGAAGAAATCGGTTCTGACGGCGCCACCGGTGCCAGTTCGCGCTTTTTACAGTATTGCTTGGACGATTGCCGCGAAGCTTGGCAGCCAGAGGCTAATTTAGGGCAAATCTTATTGCAAACCCGCGCCCTTTCTGCCGATGTGCAAGCAGCGCTTGACCCAGATTGGCAAGAAGTGCACGAAAAACAAAATGCTGCTCAATTGGGCTATGGTGCCTGCTTTTCAAAATTCACCGGTTCGCGCGGCAAATACGGTGCCAGCGAAGCCGATGCGGAATTTGTGGGCTATATGCGAGGACTTTTGAATGCTAAAAAAATACCTTGGCAAATGGCCGAATGCGGCAGGGTTGACCTTGGCGGCGGCGGCACTGTGGCACTGTTTTTGGCTGCCTATGGTATGCATGTCATAGATTTTGGCCCGGCGGTTTTGAGCATGCACAGCCCTTTTGAGCTTTCAAGCACTGTAGATTTGTATGCCACTGTGGCGGCGTATACGGCATTTTTGGAAGCCTAGTTATTTATAGTAATTTTTACAATCTTTCACATTAATACATTTACC
>CAYJGS010000052.1:9307-12769 GCA_964369505.1 uncultured Desulfovibrionaceae bacterium
ATAATGCATTAAAATTTCACACGGTGTACTAGCTTGGAGATTAAATATTTTATATACCTTGGTACTAAATTTGCATACATATAGTGTATTGTGAAATAGTAAAGCGCCTTATGGACGCATGTATTTGCTGAAAAGTATATGAGAATTGTATTTTCATGTAATTTAACTATGGAGTATGTATGAAAATTGTTATATGTGGTGGTGATGGCTTTTGTGGCTGGCCAACAGCTCTACATCTTTCGTCCTTAGGGCATGAGGTGGTGATAGTTGATAATTTATCACGTCGAAATATTGACATAGAGTTAGGCGTAGAATCGCTTACCCCCATACGTAATATTCAAGAACGCTTATCTGCTTGGAAAGAAGTGAGTGGTAAATATATTCATTTTGAATATATAGATGTTGTACGTCAGTTTGACCGTCTATACCAACTTTTTCTTGATTTTAAGCCACACGCAGTGATGCATTTTGCTGAACAGTGTTCAGCTCCATACTCCATGAAAAATGTTGATACTCGATGCTTTACTGTGAGCCATAATACTTCTGCAACCCATAATATTTGTGTGGCCATTGTGGCCTCTGGCATCGATATACACTTAATACATTTGGGTACCATGGGAGTATATGGCTATACTTCACCGGGTTTGAAAATTCCTGAAGGATATTTAAAAGTTCATATTCCTTATGCACAAGATGCAGAAAATGCAAAAAATACTGACAGCTTTGAACGAGAGATTTTGTATCCTACAAAACCTGGCAGTGTTTATCACATGACTAAGACCTTAGATCAGCTTATTTTTGAATTTTATAATCGCAATGATAAGATACGCATTACAGATTTACATCAAGGTATTGTGTGGGGCACACAAACCAAGGAAACAGTGCTGGATGAGCGGCTCATCAATCGCTTTGATTATGATGGTGATTTTGGCACTGTGTTGAACCGTTTTCTTATGCAAGCTGCCCTTGGTTATCCTTTGACTGTGTATGGAACTGGCGGTCAAACTCGTGGATTTATCAATATTCAAGATACCGTAAACTGCCTTGAACTTTCTCTTTTGCATCCTCCACTGAAGGGGGCAAAGGTAACCATCCGTAATCAAATTACTGAAACGCATAGGGTAAGAGAATTGGCAAACCTTGTTTCAAAGCTTACCAATGTGCCCATACAAAATGTACCAAATCCGCGCATTGAAGATGCAGAAAATGATTTAAATGTACAAAACCGTTGCTTTTTAGACCTTGGACTGTCACCTGTGACCTTGGCTGAAGGTTTGCTTACGGAAATTTATGAAATTGCTCAAAAGTATAAACACCGTTGCGATGTAAAAGCTATTCCTTGCGTGTCTGCTTGGGATAAGAACAGAGAAGAAGAAATAGCTCATTATACATATAAAGAAAAAATGTAATTGTTACATATGAGTATAGGTAAATTATGTCTACAAATGTTAATTATAAAGTAACAGCCATTGTTTCCATATACAAGGCTGAACGATTCATGCGTGCTTGCCTTGAAGACCTTGTGGAGCAAACAATTTTTGAGCAAACAGAAGTGATTATTATTGACGCTTGTTCTCCGGAAAATGAACAAGCCATTGTTATGGAATTTGCTGAAAAATATTCTAATATTATCTATGTGCGCACTCCTGTACGTGAAACTCTCTATGCTTCGTGGAACAGGGCTATACGTATGGCGCGTGGGGAATATATTACCAATGCCAATGCAGATGATAGACATGCTCCTCACGCATTTGAACGACTTGCTGCAGAACTTGATGCCCACGCTGCTGTGGCCTTGGTTTATGCTGATTGTCGTGTTACTAATGAAATTAATGCGCATTTTGATACAGCACCCATCATGCGCCATCTGCGCTGGTTGGAATATGACCATATAAATTTGCTGCGCCGGTGCGAGGTTGGGCCTCAACCCATGTGGCGGCGTAGTGTGCATGAAAAAGTGGGATTTTTTAACGACAGTTATACTGTTGTGGGCGACTATGATATGTGGCTTCGCATATCTGAGCATTATGCTTTTCGTTATATTCCAGAAGAGCTTGGCTTATATTTGCAATATGACAATAATCTTGAAAACCAAAATCCTCAACGTAGTTATGATGAAAGCACTAAAGTGAAAAAAGAAGCTTTACAGCGTTTTATGCAACCTTCTTTTAAAATGCATACACCTTTTGAGTTGCAAGTGCGTGTGTATAGTGCAAAACTCATGCAAGAGTTGGAAGAGTTGAAAAAAGGTAAGAGTGTCGATGATTATAATGCCTTTGAATTTAAGTTTTATGCATATGCTATACTTGCAGCGCGCTTAGGAGACAGAAAAAATGCTTTGGAAATTATGGCCTTATTTTTTTCCTTAGCACAAAACTCATCTAATATGTGCCATCTTTACCGGTTTTTGTTGCTTACATCAGAAGGGGAAGCTCCTGGAGTTTTGCGTCATGAACTGGCTTGTATAGATGAAAAACCTTTAGTTTCTGTAGTTGTTCCTTTGTATAATCAGGGAAATTTTTTAGAAGACGCTATTGTTTCTGTTTTGGCGCAAACAGAGACACGTTGGGAAATGTGTATAGTAAATGATGGCTCTACTGACAATTCTTTACACGTAGCTAAAGGGCTTTTAGCAAAGTATAATGATGCACGTATAAAAATTATTAGTCAGGCTAATGCTGGGAAGGCTGTAACCCGTAATCGTGGTGTAAAGGAAACAAGTGCTCCTTTTATTTGTATTCTTGATTCTGATGATATGATTGTTCCCACATATTTTCAGACGGCTTTACAAATGTTACAACAAGATACTAAGGCTGCCTGGGTTTGCCCTAAAACCTTAGTCTTTGGCAATAACAATCATATTACATGGGCAGAACCTTATGATTTTTTTCAATCTATTTTAAAGTGCCCTTGTCCAGTCACAGCCATATATCGCCGTTCTCTTTGGGAAGAGCTTCAAGGTTATGCTGAAGACATGTTTACTCGCGAAGACTGGGACTTTTGGGTTCGGGCTGGGGAGGCTGGACATATTGGTCTTACAACAGCACAACCAGAATTTATTTATAGGCATGCCTTTGGTCGTTGGGGCGAAAAGCCGCATAATAATACGCGTAGTAAGAAAGAATATTTAAAACGGCACGCATGGTGGTTTAAGACTTTTACTCCGCAAGAACTCCAAAATATGCTTTTAAAATACAGGGTGGGCATGTTGCCTATAGAAATGCTTGATATTAACACCATAGAAATGGCTAAGGGGGTATATAGTGATAAAGATGCTTTTAAGGTCTTTATGACACAGTTAAAAGCAAGCGATATGACCTCTTAAATTACTAGAGCTATGTATTAACTTGAACGGATATATTTTCTTGATATGAAGGGGAAAAATATTTTTTACCCACCACTACTTCCCCAAAAACTCCAAAATCGCCTTTTTGGCGTGATCTATATGTTTTTGCATGGCCA
>CAYJGS010000053.1:0-12683 GCA_964369505.1 uncultured Desulfovibrionaceae bacterium
GTCTTTGAGTTCTGCCCAGGAGAACACAGGGCCGTCTACGCACACGTATTTGCTGCCGATATTACAGCGGCCGCATATGCCTATGCCGCATTTCATTCTTTTTTCAAGGGTGGTTATGATTTGTTCAGGTGGGAAGCCTAATTTTTCAAGGGCTTGCACGGTGAACTTGATCATAATGGGTGGTCCGCAGAGCACGGCAATGGTTTTTTTGGGGTCTGGGTCAAGGTCTGTGAGGATATTTGGGATAAGCCCCACTTTGTGTGTCCAGCCGTCAAAGGGTGCGTCTATGGTTAGGGTGCAATCGAGGTCTTTGTTATTGAGCCAAGATTCCAGTTCATAGCTAAAGGCCATGTCTTTGGGGCTACGGGCGCCATAGAGCAGGCTTACTTTGCCAAAATCAGCTTTGTTTTCTAGTACATGCAGCATAATGGTACGTATGGGTGCCATGCCGATGCCGCCGCCCACAAAGAATATGTCTTTGCCTTTCCATTGGTCGGAGGGGAAGGGCTTACCGAGTGGTGCGCGCACGCCCACTTTGTCGCCGGCGGACATTTTGTGCAGGGCTTCTGTTACTTCGCCTGTGCGCATGACAGAAAATTGCAGGTGATTTTTTTCTGATGGGGGGCTATTGATAACAAAGGTGGATTCACCGGAGCCGAAGAGTGAGAGTTGGCCCACTTGTCCTGCTTCGTGTGTAAAGTTTTTCATAACTTCTGCATCGTCAAAGGCCACGCGGAAAGTTTTGATATTATGTGTTTCATCAATAACTTCTAAAACTGTTGCCACGTGTGGTTTATAGGGATTTGAGCCCAAGTCTATGGGTGTGAATCCGCTTTTTTGCACAGTGGCCACAATTTTTTCTTTTTGCACGGCTGGGGCTTTGGCTTCGCGCACGGCGGGAGCTTTAGCTTCTTTAACCGCGGGAGCTTTGGCTTCTTCTTTGATTACAGGTGTTTTGGCTTCTTTTACTGCTGGGCTGACAGCTTTAGCCTTAGCCGGAGGAGTTATTTCCTTTTCGGTTAAGGCATTTTGTTCCTTTATGGGAGCTGTATTTTTAGCTGCTTCCGGGGCCGTGGCTGCCGAAGTTGTCTTAACATCAGCAACAGGTTTTGCGGCCTCAGCCACAGGTTTTGTGGCGCGTGCAGTTTTTTTCTTGGTGGTGCTTGATGCTTTTTTTGCGCTCATGCTTTCTCCTTACTCTTATTCTTCGGGCTTTTCGGGCGAAGTGGTGGGATTATTGATGGCGGCAAGCACAATGGAGCGTATATCAAGATGTACGGGGCATTGTGTTATGCAGCGTCCACAGCCACTACAAGAATAATTGTCTTCCCATACGGTGGGATAGTAGCTGAATTTATGCGAAATGCGGTTACGCATGCGCAAGGCTTTGGCCGTGCGGGGGTTATGTCCGCTGGCTTCGCGGGTAAAGTGCGGTGCCATGCAATTATCCCAGGTGCGTAAGCGTTTACCGGGGGGATTGCAAATACCGTCGCCTTCATCTGTTATGTTAAAGCAATAACATGTGGGGCAAATGTAGGTGCATGCGCCGCAAGAGAGGCAGTGTGCCGTTTGTTTTTCCCAAAAGTCTACGTCGGTAAAGCGAGCGGCCAGACTGTCTTTGGCAGCTTTGATGTCGGGAGCTTTTTCAAGGCTTGCCGCGGCGTTTGCGTGTGAGTCATTCACTTTTGCTTTGGCATCTTCGCCGGCAAGGGGCAAGGAACTTTTTTCTAAAAGTGCTGTGCCTTTTTCTGTAACGCCTTGAAGGATAAGGCCTTCTTCTACTTGGGTCATTAATATGTCTGAGCCGCGTTTATCAATGGGGCCTGAGCCTACCCAATGGCAGAAGCATGTGGAGCAGGTTTCGGTGCAGGCGCGGGTGATTATGGTTAAGTTTTCGCGCCTTGCTTGATAATAGGGGTCTGTGTGAGGGCCTTCGGTATAGGGTCTGTCTATGACCACAAAACCGCGCGCATCACAAGGTCGACAGCCAAAAATGATGGTTGGCTCGGCTTTTGGGGTGTCGTCGAGGGTGAGCGTTGTTTTGTTAAGGTCGTCGGGGTCTTTTTCATAGGTATAAGCCACAAGCGTTTCGCAAGGGGGCAGGGCTGCTGCCTTGGGGGAAACGGTGGACTTATCAAAGCACACTTCTGTGTCTTCTTTATAGGGAGTATAGATCACGGCTTTTCCCTGCTTTGTGGGAACAAGCACGCGGCCATTGCCGTCGTCAGCAAGCTTTGCCAAAAAGTCTGGCAAGGCTTCCATGGTTAAAAAGCGTAAGCTCGTCATTTCCACTCCCTTTCCTTAATATTCTTTTCTTCCACTTCATAGCCAAGCAAGGGCGGCACTGCATCTGCCTTCATGCCGGCTTTATAGCCATCGAACATGCCACTTACTATGCGGCCAAGCATTTGGCGCAGAGCAAGGATGGGAATGTTGACAGGACAAGCGCGTTGGCATTCGCCACAACCTGTACAGCGGCCTGCCAGATGCAGGGCGTGTATGGTTTGGAAGAAGAGTTTTTCTTTAACGCTATCGTCTTGGGTAATCCAACGCGGATTGCGGGTTTCGGCAATGCAATGGTCGCGGCAAACGCACATGGGGCAAGCGTTGCGGCAGGCATAGCAGCGTATGCAGCGTTGCATATGCCCATGCCAGAAATTGCGGCGCTCTTCTAAGCTCATGCTTTCAAGCAAAGCGAGCTCAGGCGGTATGACTGTGCCTTCGCCTACGGGTTTTGGAGGTCCGCCAAAGCGTTCATCTGCCATAACAGCGCCTGGGTTGGTGCAGCCATAGCATTTGCCGTGGGCGTATTCTTCCATGGTAAATGTATGCTCTTTGCCGTCGGCGGTGATGGTGACTGCGGTGTCGCTTTGGCTTACGCTGTCAATTTTATTGTAGCGGCCAAGGGCTTCTTCCACCTTGTTCATATTTAAGGTGCCTTCGCAGGGCATGGCAAAAATATGCACATCGTCACGGCTGATGAGCTCTTCTTGTAAAAGCTCTACTACAGAGCGGGAGTCGCAACCTTTAACAAGTATGCCCACTTTTTTACCTTTCCATGTGGGAAGGTAGGTGGCTAGGTTTTGCACATTAAAAGGCCCCCACTGCAAAGTGTCTATGTCTGACTCTTCAAACATGAAGTGCGGAGTGGCGTGGGCTTGGTCGTGGCCTTCGCGCCAACCTATGATGCAATCAAGTTCTGGCAATCTGGCCTTCATGGCATTTTTGAGTTCGTCCAAAGCGCCTTTACCGGCAACGCCTGTGCCCAAGGGGCGCAAGGGTTTTAAGGCGGATTCGGCAAGGCTTAAAAGCGCTTCGCCGCCGTCAATGCGTGGGGCAGGCCCAAGAGCGTGTATTTGTTCGGTGAACTTGGTGACCACTTGTTGCCATTTTTGCCCTTCGGAAGCAGAAACCCAAGTGTATTCAAAACGGCCGGGTTCAATGCCAAGTATGGGCAGGAATTGCTTTAAGGTTTCCAAGCGGCGTCTGGCATAAAAGTTGCCGGCGGCATAGTGGCAGTCACGGGGGTGACAGCCGGAAACAAGCACGCCATCGGCGCCGTTTAAAAGAGCTCTCACCGCAAAGAGAGGGTCCACACGACCAGAGCAGGGCAAGCGCACAATGCGTAAGTCTGTGGGTTGCGTAAATCTGGCAACCCCTGCAGTGTCGGCACCCCCATAGGAGCACCAATTGCAGAGAAAGCCCACAATGCGTAGTTCTTTAGTATTTAATTGCGGCATAAGGCATTAACCTCCGCGAGAATCTGATTGTCTGTGGCGTGGGCAAGTTGTATGGCACCTTGAGGACAGGTGGCAGTACACAGGCCGCAGCCTTGGCATACGGTGGCCAGCACTTCGGCTTTAAGCTCACCGCGGAAGCTTATTTCACGTATGGCGCCAAAGGGGCATACGCGAATACATTTACCACAACCGACACAGCGTTGTATTTGAACGCCGGCTATTTGGGGATCGTTTTCTAAAAGATCCTTGGCAAAGAGCGCCATAACCTTGGCGGCGGCGGCAGAACCTTGGGCCACAGAAGCTGGTATGTCTTTGGGGCCTTGGCAGGAGCCGGCAAGATAGACACCGGCTGTGTTGGTTTCTACAGGCTTAAGCTTGGGGTGGCTTTCCATAAAGAAGCCATAGCCGTCGTAGGAAATGCGCATCATTTCCGCAAGGTGTGAAGCACCTTAGGAGGAATCGGCACCAACGGCCAAAACCACCATGTCGGCTAATATTTCCACCGGCTCACCAAGTAAGGTGTCTACGCCACAAACCACATACTGCCCTTTGCCATCGGGATAGATGGAAGAAACACGGCCGCGAATGTAATTGGCGCCGTATTGTTCTGTAGCACGACGGGTGAATTCGTCATACATTTTACCAGGGGAACGTATGTCCATATAGAAAATGTGCGATTGCGAATCTGGTATATGGTCTTTGGTTAAAATGGCTTGTTTTGCCGTGTACATACAACAAAAACCTGTGCAGTATGGGCGCCCAATGGAAGGATCGCGTGAACCTACGCATTGGATAAAGACCACACTTTTTGGTTCTTTGTGGTCAGAAGGACGCACAATGTGCCCAGATGTGGGGCCTGAAGCGTTCATAAGGCGTTCGTATTGTAAGGAAGTGATAACGTCGGGATAACGACCGGCACCGTATTGCTCATACACTGTCCAGTCCATGAGTTCATAGCCGGTGGCAGCTATTACCGAACCCACTTCCACTTCGATAATTTCTTCTTGCTGCTCGTAATTTATGGCACCTGTGGGGCACATTTTCGCACATATGCCACATTTGCCCTTAACAAATTTGCGGCAAGTTGTGGGGTCGATAACGGCCTTTTTGGGAATGGCTTGGGGGAAGGCAATGGTTATGGCACCGCAAGTGCCAATGCCTTCGTTGAAGCCACCTTTCACTTTTACGGGGCATTTTTCAAGGCATGCGCCGCAGCCTGTGCATTTTTCCCAATCCACATAGGAGATTTTTTTGCGAATGCGCACTTTGAAGTTGCCCACATAGCCGGAAATTTCTTCAATTTCGCTATAGGCATGTAGGGTAATATTTGCGTGTTGGGCAACATCCACCATTTTGGGGCCTAAAATACAAGCAGAGCAGTCCACAGTGGGGAAGGTTTTGTCTATTTTGGCCATTTTGCCGCCAATGGTGGCTTCGCGCTCTACCATAATAACGGGTACGCCACCGTCGGCACAATCAAGGGCTGCCTGAATACCGGCAACGCCACCGCCAATAACAAGAACTGTCTTATTGATGGCAAAAGATTGCGCAATGAGTGGGGTGTCTTGGCGTAATTTTTCCACAGCCATGAGCACAAGCTCTTCTGCTTTATTGGTATTGGCATTCATGTCTTTGCCAATCCAAGATACGTGCTCGCGCAGATTGGCCATTTCAAACATATAGCGGTTTAGGCCTGCACGTTCTACCGTGCGGCGGAATGTGGGCTCGTGCATGCGTGGCGAACAAGATCCCACCACAACGCCGTCAAGTTTATGCTCTTTGATGGCCGCTTCTATGGCTTGTTGGCCGGGTTCTGCGCAAGCATACATAAGGTCAACAGCGTGCACAACGCTTGGGTAATTGCGTGCGGCAGTTGCCACAGCAGCACAGTCAATGGTGCCAGCAATGTTACTGCCACAATGGCAGATAAAAACGCCTATTCTCATGAGCGCACCTCCGCTTCCCATTTGCTAAGCATTGCGGCGGGGCTGACGCAAAGCTTATTAAAGCCAAGATCTTTGGGCTTGTGCCCAAAGGCAAGGCCAAGAACTTGGGTAAAATACAGCACCGGAATGTCAAAATGGCTTTGCATGGCGCTGGCGGCTTGGCCTTGGCGTAAATCCAGATTCATTTGGCAAAGAGGGCAAGCCACAACAATGGCGTCTGCTTTCATATTTTTAGCCAATTGTAAGATTTTACCAGAAAGCTTAGCTGTCATCTGACGCTCTGGAATACCAAAAGAAGCGCCGCAGCAGCTTGTTTTTAAAGGAAAGTCCAGCACTTCTGCACCGCAAGCGCGTAATATATCTTCCATCATTTGGGGATTTTCGGCATGACCAAAATTCATTATTTCGGCAGGGCGGCTCATCAAGCAACCATAATATGGAGCAAGGCGCAAGCCGGTGAGCTTTTTGGCCGCACGGCGCTCAATAATATCCAAGCCAAAAGTTTCCACCAAGGCTTGCATGACAGAAGTGGTCTCTGGCAATTTTTCGGCAAGGGGGTCGTCCAAAAGCTCATCCACATTTTTGCGAAATTCTGCGTCTTCAAGGCGATGCCCGGCATGGCGTAAGTTGGAAAGACACGAAGGGCAAGGGGTAAGAACTTTTTCGGCACCGGCTTTGGCGGCAATATCTAGATTGCGCCCGCAAAGGGCTGCTGAAAGTTCGGTGGAAACGGCGTGTGCCGGTGTGGATCCGCAACAATTCCAGTCTTCTAAGTCTGTGAGGGTAAGACCCAAATCGCGACAGACCACGCGAGTGGAAACTTCATAATCAGCCGAAGTTCCTATGGCCGAACAGCCTGGGTAGTATGCAAGTTTCATGCTTTTTTACCCTCCTGTGTACATCGTTTTTCATAGCGTTCTAAAATACGCCCCACAGCCTTGGCACCTTTAATGCCATGTGGCACAAAGGGAAGTTTGTTCTTCATAAGGGCTTGAGGGGCAAGGTCAACATCTGTCCACATGCGACCAGAGCGCATCATATATAAAACCATGACGCCCATTTCATAGGTGCGGCCGCAATAGCGCACTGTGTCGAGGAAGGATTGCCAAAATTTGTTGACTTTTGGTACGGCAAAAACACCTTCGTGCCGAGCTGCATGGCGAAGATGTTCCATGATGCCGGCAATGTCGATGTTGTTGGGGCATCTTTGCGAACAAGTGGAGCAAGAAAGGCACATGGCAAGGGACTTTGACTTAAGCACCTTTTCCCAATTACCTAATTGCAGGTGACGCAATACTTGATGCGGCTGCAAATCATAAGCAAAGGATGCCGGGCACCCCGCCGTGCAATTACCGCACTGGTAGCACTTGGCCACTTTTTGCCCGCACGCTTCTTCCAAGGCGGCAATTTCTTTGCCATAATCCACGCGCTGAAGTTTTTGCATAATGTTTTCCTTATTTGTTTGCCCAAAAAATAACAAAATACATCTACGTAAAGTGTCTGTATGCTGTTTTCATGTTAAATAGTGTCGCCCAAAGTACTTTTTTACGTATTTCTTCGCCAGAATAGAGTATATTATGGATACAAAATGGGTAAAATACATACAATGCTAAGCTCGATACTAGTGTCAAGGTAGCCATATACTATAAAAAAAGCAAGGTCTTTTTTGTGCTTTGTGAAGAAAATATCAATTTCTCTAATGGCTTATATTTCAAAAAGTATTATTTCTTTGTCATGCCAAAATACATTTTTTTTGTGGATACCAAGCTCTTGCCACAAGGTTGTGTATTCTTGCTTGTGCCCCCAAAAATAGCCTTGGCAATGCTTGGGTATGTGTAAGCGTGTTATGGGTGTGTGTATATTTTTTTGTAGGGCATTAAATATATAATGGTACAGAGCCTTTGCTTGGATCATATTACCAAGGGCAGGGTGTTTTGGCCCTGCAAGTATGTGTATATCAAGGTCAGTTTCAGGCGCAAGCCCCATGCGGATAACAGACACGCGGGCTAAATGGGCTTTAAGCCAAGCCGTGCTTAAAGCTGTGATGCTTTGTTCAAGTGTCCAAGGGATATATGTTCCTTGTTGCCAAAGTGCGGCAAGCTCTGTGCCTTCAATGACTTGGCAAGGATAGAAGCGCAAAAAATGCGCGCCTAAGGATAATGCTTTTTCTACATCTGCCAAAAAAGTAGCTGTGTCCACTCCGGGCATGCCCGGCAAAAGTTGCACGCCAAGGCTAAAGCCTTGAGCCAGTACTTTTTGACAAGCAAGGCGCGCTGTGTCTTCTGTATATTGTCTTTGCGCCTGCAAAAGTGCTTTATCTGAAAAGCTTTGAATGCCAAGTTCTATGCAAGTAAAACCTGCTTTGTGCATAGCTTTAAGTGTATTTGTGTTTAAAGCGTCCGGGCGAGTGGAACAACGCGCTCCGCGAATATGACCGAGGGCTTTATGTTTTGCCACAAAATCAAGGCAAAGCTGTAAATCTTCTTTGGCAAAAGAGGTGAATGTGCCGCCAAAAAAACCAAGCTCGGGAAGATCATGCAACGCGTGCTGCTGTGTTGTGATTATTTCTTCTATGCGGGCAAGTACGCTCACGGCACTATTTTCTTGGCTTCCACTTTGCAAATGCTGGGCGCAGAATATACAGCGCTTGGGGCAACCTGCATAGGGAATAAATATCGGAATAAGCGGAAAGGATATATGCTTTTTTTGCGGCCAAGCTAGCTGTAACATGGGATAATCCTTGTTTTTTTCTTAGGCATTGTTTTTTTGCATAAATATTCTTCGTGCACTTTATACACAGAAATGCAATGCGTTTTATTATAAAATATATAATGAGAACTTGCAAAAAAAAGCTTTAAATAGAAAAAATATGGTAAAAGTAAAAAAAACCCTTGCATACAAGAGGTCTGCAAGTGTATAGGAAGAGATAGAAACCTTTTACAACTTTTTCTATTTATGGCTTTTGTGTGTAAAAACATGGTAGTTAGGTAGTGTGGAAGGATCATACGAGCAGTTATTGCATGAAAAAACTCGGATACGTGCTTTGCTGTTTGATACAATGGTCTGTGTGTAAAGGGTCTTAGAATTGGAGGAAAACATGGGGAAAACTTTGACTAAGGCTGAAATTGTTGAAGCCATCTATGAAAAAACGGATAAAAACCGTGCGGACGTTAAGGGTGTTGTTGAAAAGCTTTTAGAAATCATGAAAGACGCCATAAAGAAAGATGACGCCTTATTGATCAGTGGTTTCGGTAAATTTGAAGCTTATGATAAAAACGCCCGCAAAGGTCGCAATCCACAAACAGACGAAACCATTACTCTTGCTCCTCGCAAAGTGGTCGTGTTCCGTTTGTCCCGTAAATTCCGTATGGAGTTGAACGGCAGCTAGTTGGCTGTTGCGACGGCATTTTTCCAAAACCTCCTGCGTATAACAGGGGGTTTTTTTGTGGGAAAGAAAATCTCCGCTAGGCTGGTGGTTTTTTATATAGAGGTGTGATTTTTATATTTCAAGAAGTTTTTTAAGCTTTTCTTCTCGCATTTTTGCAGCAATGGCCACATACGTAGCAGCTCCCACTATGCATGATGCGCCAAGTAAGTTTTGTACCGAAAAACCTTCCCCAATAATAAAGACACCAATAATCATAACGGTTACCGGCTCAAGGCTACTCAGTATAGATGTAAGAGAAGGGCCAATGTATTGCACAGCCTTTACCAAGGCCACTGTGGAAAGAACACCGGTTATGAGGGCAAAAATGCCTAAATTTCCCCAAGCGGCCATAGTTGTAGGTATGGCAAATCCTTCGTCCAATAAGCAATATATATAAGAAAAAAAGCCCGCAGTACCTAATATGTACATGCTGGTAATAATTTGATTTTGCACATTAAATCGCGCAACCTGTATGCCCATAACATACAGTGCCATTTGTGTGGCTGAAAAAATAGTCAGCAGCATAGCAAAGCCATCTATGCGTACATGAGCACTGTCTTGCCAAGAAAAAATACCCACCCCAAGGCATATGACAAAAGACGCCACAAGCGTTGAAGGGCGTAGGGGTTCTTTAAAAAACAAACTCATACCAAGTATCACAAAAACAGGATAGCAAAATTGCACAGTGGCCACAATGCCGCTGTCCATCATTTCAAGTGGTATAAAAAATGTGGCTGCCGCTACGGAATACACAAAGCCTATACCTAAAAATTTGAATAAGTCTTTTTTACAAATGCGCAGAGATTGCTTGCAACATAGAGCAATAATGGCCAGCATACAAGCCGATAGAATAAAGCGATAGGTGAGTATACTAAAAGAATCCATACCTTCTGAAGACATGGGAATACTAAAAAGAGGGATAAATCCGTATGAACACGCAGATATAATAGCGTAAAGTATTCCTCGTAGCATAAAAACCTCTTGTAATAGCATTTAATTACAAAAATGGGGTAACACTCTTGGTGATACAAGAGGAATAGTGTACGCATTTTTGGTGAATCTAGACAATTGTTTTTCTGTAATGGCACATAATGCTAAAATAGATAATATGCAACTGTTAATTTGGGAATACGTTTCCTTAAGTGTATAATAAATATTTTTCTGTGTTGTTATATTTATATGTGAGAGGCGTTAAGAATCATTAAACTATTAAGTGGGGGTATGTACGCTAGATAGTGTCGTCAAATGCGCCTTTTTACATATCTCTGCGTCAGATTTCGCTTATTTTTTCGGTCAAGTATGAGAAGAATACACTCCCTCAAAATAAGTTCATCTTCCTTGATATACGCAAAAATTCGCTATTTGACGACACTATCTAAGTATTATTGAGCCTGCCTATCTAACACACGCAAAGAAACAGCCTCGTGTATATGTTGCGGCAATATATGCTCTGCGCCTTCTAAGTCGGCAATGGTGCGCGAAAGGCGCAAAATCCGTGTATAAGCTCTGGCGGAAAGATTAAGCCCACGCACCACTCTTTCTAAAGCTTTTTGTCCGGCACGGTCCAAGGCGCAATGGCTTTCAAGCCACTTACCAAAGAGCATGGCATTATATAAACACGGGCTGCCTTTAAGGCGTTCTTCTTGAATTTTTCGTGCATGAAGCACTCTTGCACGCATGGCAGCAGAGCTGGTTTCTGTTTCTGTTGTGCTGCGTAAATCTTCAAAGGGTACTGCAGGCACTTCTATATGCAAGTCAATGCGGTCGAGCAATGGCCCAGAAAGCTTGGCCGCATATTTTTGTATGGCATTGGGGGTGCAAGTGCAGGTGCGAGTGGGGTCGCCCAAATAACCGCAAGGGCAAGGATTCATGGCCGCCACAAGCATGCAGGCCGCAGGATATGTGACAGAGTACTTAGCACGGGCAATATGTACAAAACCGTCTTCTAAGGGTTGGCGCAAAACTTCAAGAGTATTTTTTTTGTATTCCGGAAATTCATCTAAAAAAAGCACACCTCTATGGCTTAGTGTTACTTCGCCAAGGCGCGGTGTGTTATTGCCGCCTACAAGAGCCACATTGGAAATGGTGTGGTGTGGTGCCCTAAAGGGGCGCTCGCGCACAAGACCTCTGTGCGAAGAGATTTGCCCGGCAACACTATAAATTTTGGTGACTTCAAGGGATTCTTCAAAAGAAAGTGGGGGCAAAATGCTTGGTAAACGCCTGGCTAGCATGGTTTTACCACTGCCGGGGGGGCCTATGAGCAAAATATTGTGTCCCCCTGCCGCAGCAATTTCCAAAGCCCGTTTGGCCGCTTTTTGCCCTTTTACTTCTGCATAATCATAACCATAATTGGGCACTTCTTCATATGCTGCCACTTGCACAGGTTCTTGGGCGGCATTTCCTGTAAGCATGGATATGCATTGTAATAAATCATGAGGTGCCAGCACAGAAATATCGCGCACAACAGCGCCTTCTTGGCCATTTTGTGGCGCCACGATAATTCCTTTGGCTTTTTCTTGACGTGCAAGCAAAGCTAAAGGCAATGTGCCCTTTATGGGTTTGAGTTTTCCTGTAAGAGAAAGCTCGGCGGCAAAAAACCAGCCTTCAAGGCAAGCGGCAGGCACTATTTCAGCAGCGGCCAATATGCCCAAGGCCAAGGGCAAGTCGTAGCTGGCACCAGTTTTTGGCCTGTCTGCCGGTGCAAAGTTTACCGTAATGCGCCCCGGCGGCACCTTAAAGCCACAAGCGCGCAATGCAGAAAATACTCGTTCGCGCGACTCTAAGGCGGCGCCTTCTAAAAGTCCCACCATGGTCATTTTGGGCATGCTTACTTTAGCAAAATCTATTTCCATATCGACGCGTTCAGCATCAACACCGTGTAGACTTCCTGAAGCAAGCTGCACAAACATTTATTCTACTGCCTTGCCAATACGATTGAAGCGGATATTGTCTAAGCCATTGGAAGACCAATACATGCGCCAAGCTTTGCCGTGGATGGCAGATTTTTTTACTGTGCCCCAAAAGCGTGAGTCTTGGGAGTTATCGCGATTGTCACCCATAACAAAATATTCGCCTTGCGGTACGGTGAAGGGGCCAAAATTATCGCGTGTGGCAACGCCTGTTTGCGTATCGGTATTGCGAATATAAGCTTCTTTGACGGGCTCGCCATTGCGCATAAATTGTTTATTTTTTATTTCTATTACATCACCCGGCAAGCCCACCACGCGTTTAATATAATCTAAGGATGGGTCTTGGGGATATTCAAAAACAATAACATCACCGTATTCGGGATCAGAACTTTCAAAAACATAGTCGTTGCTAAAGGGCCATTTCACGCCATAGCTGAATTTTGAAACCAAAAGGTGATCGCCCACAAGCAAGGTATTGAGCATGGATTCTGAAGGAATTTTAAAAGCCTGCACCACAAAGGTTCGGATAAAAAAAGCTAAAATGAGAGCTATGATAAGAGCTTCGGCATATTCTCGAAACATAGATTTTTGCTTGGTTTTAGAGGTTGAAAAAGTATTAAGCATAGTACCTTCCGTATGTATTTTTTTGTCGTATAGTGTC
>CAYJGS010000054.1:0-12562 GCA_964369505.1 uncultured Desulfovibrionaceae bacterium
CGTCTTATGGAAACCCCCATTCCCGATGGGCCGTCCAAGGGCATGCTTTCTAAACTAGACATTACCTTGCCCGAATATTACCAAGAACGTGGGTGGGTTAACGCCTTCCCCACAGAAGAAACCAAGGCGAGACTTGGCTTAAACTAATTTATTTTATATATCATCCTTTACGGGGGGGCAAAATATCCGCCCGTACCCTTTGCAAAACGCGCTAACGGGCATACTATATACAAAGTGAAGGCTTTAAAGTGAGGGCTTTATGATTGAAGTGCGAGTTTTTGCCACCTTACGCCAAGGGCGCGAAAAAATACAACATATAGACGCAAGCGCCCATACTAGCGTAGCGGATATATTACAGCACCTTAAAATTGCAAAGGAAGATGTGGCCATTTGCCTTATCAACGGTTTCCACGCATCCATAAACGATGCAGTAAAAGACGCTGACGTGATTTCGCTTTTTCCTGCTGTGGGTGGGGGTTAGGCATGCCCCAAAAAACGCTTTCAGACTTTGCACCCTATGCCAGACAAATGCTCATACCGGAAATAGGGCAACACGGACAAGAAAAACTGCAAAAAGCGCATGTGGTTATAATAGGAGCCGGCGGTCTTGGCACACCAGCGGCCACGTATGTGGCAGCGGCAGGTATTGGGCATATTACAATTATCGATCAGGATACAGTGAGCCTAAGCAATGTAAACCGTCAATTTTTTTATGGTATACAAGACATTGGCAAAGGCAAAGCAGAACTTCTTGCCACAAGGCTTACCACTCTTCACCCCCATATACAATGCACGGCAAAACATATTACCATTGCGACATCGCAAAACTTTTTGGACAATAATACTCTCTTAGAACAGGTCATAGGCCTACCACAATGCATCTTGCTGTGCGTAGATAATGTCGAAACAAGACTTGCCATCAATGCCTATGCATTACACAAAGGTATTCCCCTCATAGATGCGGGTGTTGACGGTTTTTATGGTTATATTTTTGCTACAAATCCGCACGAGCCCCAAGCACCTTGTCTTGCTTGTATAAGTCACCTGCAGGCCAAAGAAAAACACCTCATGCCGGCCATAGGCGCCACATGCGGTGTTTTGGGATCTTTACAGGCTTCTGCCTGCCTTATGCTTTTACTTGGTATGCCAAATCCTTATGCCAATTGCATACTGCAATATGACGGAAAACTTGGCGAGTTTGAAAAAATTCCTTTACGTAAAAATCCTGCGTGTTTTTGTTATGCAAAATAAGTACGCAAGCACTTCAGGCTGCGGACAAAGCCGCATTGTAAAAACGCGTTACAATGTCTTGACGAAAAATTCAGAAAATGACCTTTTAGGCCTTAGAAACGCTGTGTGAATGGCAATTTTTGAGAATCTTAGATGCGGCAATGCTTACATTTTTGGGACAATCCATTGCCGCCATTAAAGTTTTTTTTGGAGGGGGCCAGTTCTGAGCGGGGGGAACGCTTTTTTGTTCACAAAAAAGGTTCCCCCAGAAGATTTTGCAAGCACTCTGAAATACGCTAACACTTATCCCTTTAGGGGAAAAAGCCCCTTTCCCCCACGGAAAAAATAAAAAACTACAATTCCATTTTCAAGGTTTCCACCAAGGCGGGAATGGTGAATTCTTTGGGTTGGATATGACAGGGAAGTCCATAGCTTTCAAGTGTTTTGGCTGTGATGGGGCCTATGGCTGCCAGTTTAACATTGGGGTATTTTTTTAGGGTATCTACGGGAATAAGGCTTATGAAGTTATCCACGGTGGAGGATGAGCCAAAGGTTATGCAATGCAATTGGTTTTCTTGCATGGCTTTGAGCACTTCATCTTTGCGGGCGCCGGCGGGTTTTGTTTCATAGATAGGGAGTACGTGTACGGTGGCGCCGGCTTTGCGTAATTCTTCGGGCAGTACTTCACGGGCTTCTTTGGCGCGAGGCAGAAGAATTTTTTGCCCTTTCATGCCAAGAGCGAGCATGCCTTCTACAACACCTTCGGCCACATAGCGTTCCGGAACAAAGTCTGGTTCGATACCGCGTTCACGCAAGGCATCGGCGGTGGCTGGGCCTATGGCTGCCACTTTAATGGCATTAAGGGCGCGGCTGTCTTTTTTCTGCAGGGCCAATTCTTTCCAGAAATATTTAACACCATTGACGGAAGTGAATACCAACCATTGGTATTCGTTCAATTTGCCCATGTGTTCACGTACTTCGGTATAATCTGGCAAGTCGTGTATCTCTATGGTGGGAAATTGTAATACGTGGGCGCCAAGATCGCTCAAGCTTTTGGCAAGGCCGCTGGCTTGTTCGCGGGCGCGAGTGACCACAATGCCTTTGCCAAGAAGGGGCTTTTGCTCAAACCAGTTCAGCTTATCGCGTAGAGTTACCACATGCCCTACAACGATAACCGAAGGGTTGGTGAAGCCTTGCTTTTTACCTTCATCGGCTAGGGTGCTTATGGTGGCGGCAAGCGAGCGGTGGTGCGCGGTGGTGCCCCAATGTACAAGGGCTGCGGGAGTATGGGGGCTCAAGCCGGCATTGATAAGATTTTCGGCGATATGGGGTAAGTTTTTCATGCCCATAACAAAAACCAGTGTAGAGGCAGAGCTGGCAAGGGCTTTCCAATTATGCACAGAATCGGGCTTTGTGGGATCTTCGTGTCCGGTAATGAGCGTTACAGAAGAAGCAAAGCTTCTGTGAGTTAGGGGGATTCCTGCATAGGCAGGACCTGCTATGGTACTTGAAATACCCGGTACTTCTTCAAAGGGCACGCCGGCTTCTAACAATTCTTCTGCTTCTTCGCCACCGCGACCAAAAATATAAGGGTCGCCACCTTTAAGACGCGCGACGATTTTTCCTTCTTTGGCTTTTTGGATGATGAGCTTATTTATATCGCCTTGGGGCAGAGCGTGGTCGTTGGCTCTTTTACCCACGTAGATGCGTTCGGCTGTATTTTGCACATGGTTGAGCAATTGGCTATTGGCAAGAGCGTCGTATACAACCACGTCGGCTTTTTCTAAAATTTCTTTGCCTTTTAAAGTGAGTAATCCCGGATCACCGGGTCCTGCACCTATAAGATATACTTTCATAATTCCTCTATCAGGTTGTTGAAAATGTGTAATCTACATCGTCAGATGAGTTTTTTGCTCGTTGCATGGGCCATAAAAGCCTATGCTTCCTCAAAAAAACTCTCTTCTTTGTATCTTACATTTTTTGAACACCCTGTCCTAAATTAAAATTTTAGTACATTATTAAAGAAGTTTATCAAAACTATTTTTTATAACTGCGCACAAGTTCAAGCAAAGTGCGCACGCCAAAGCCCGTGGCTCCCACGGGGGCAAGGGCTGATTTTTTAAAGTTCCAATCGGTTCCGGCAATGTCCATATGTGCCCAGAGGGTGTTTTCATTGATGAAGGCTTTAAGATACAAAGCGGCCTTGGTGGAACCTGCCTCGCGTGAACCAAGGTGCGAAAGGTCAGCCACATTGCTTTTTAGCTCATCTTCATAGGCTTCGTGCAATGGCAAGGGCCAGAAATTTTCCCCTAAGGCACCGCCCATATTGCAAATTTCTTCCGTTAAGGTTTTGTCGTCGCAAAAAAGGCCGGCTATGTCGTGCCCAAGGGCAATGATACAAGCGCCGGTGAGTGTGGCAATATCTATAAGTAGCGCCGGTTCCCAAGTGTTTTGGGCATAGGTTAAGGCATCGCACAAAGCTAAGCGCCCTTCGGCATCGGTATTGATAATTTCTACGGTCTTACCGGAAAGAGTGGTTATCACATCACCTGGGCGCATGGCAGAGCCGTCTGGCATATTTTCAGCGCAAGCAAGCACAGCTATAACACGGCGTTCAATATCGCATTGGCCTATGGCGTGCATGGCGCCCAAAACGGCGGCGGCTCCTGCCATATCGCATTTCATAAGGTGCATATTTGCGGCAGGTTTTATGCTTATACCACCGGAATCAAAGGTAAGCCCCTTGCCCACAAGTATGATGGGTTCTTCTTGTTCATGGCCTTTGGGCGCATGTTCTATGGTGATCATACAAGGAGGTTCGCTCGAACCCTGCCCCACGGCAAGCAAAGTATTGCAGCCCATTTTTTCCAAAGCTTTTTTGTCCATAATTTGGCACTGCATAGCGTGTTTTTTGGCCATTTTTTTAGCAGCCTTGGCTAAAGCCATGGGAGGCAATACATTGGCTGGGCTATTGGCAAGATCGCGGGCAAATATAATGCCTTCGGCTGTGTATTCACCACGACGAGCGGCTTTATGCTCGGCATCGGGCACGCTTTTTTCGGTAAATCCAAGAGCAAGCCATAGGGGGTCTTTTTTATCGTCTTCTTTGGGGCTTTTGTGTGCGGTGAAACGGTACAAGCCAAGAAATGCCGCACAAGTGGCTTCTTCCACAAGGCGTAAGTGCCCGTCAGCAATGGCTTGTAAAGCAGGCACAGGCAAAAGCACCGACGTTAGGCCAAGTTCACGGCAACGCGCCATGGCTGCAGCCATAGCCGTGCGAAAGACATTAAGGTTAAAAGATTTTTCTGTGCCAAGACCTATGGCAAGCACGCGCGACAGGCTTTGGTCGGGGTGCCCGTGAAACAAAGCCATGCTACCTTTGCTTCCGTCAAAATCTCTGCGCCCCGGAGCAATGGTCAGCCACGGAGCCATGTCTTCTATGGCAGGAAAAAGGTTTGCTGGGTCTTGGTCTTTAAAACAAAAAAGCAGCGCTATGTCGCCTTTCCATTTTTTTGGGCCACCGGCTTGAAAACGTATATCCATATAAACTCCTTAAAATACACTTGCTGTATATAAAATTTAAAAATATCAACTAACGAATGCCGCAATATACTTTGGCTTAATGACTTTGCCAAGTGTAAAAACAGGCTTTTTTATTGGAAAGCTCTGCACAATTGCTTTTGAAAGCTCTGCACAATTATTTTTGCATATAAATTTATTATGACTATTTGACAGATTGTTTTAACATAAAATTTTACTATGCAGAACGAAAGGCACGAAAATCAATCATTTAGCGGTGAAGCAAAGCTCCACCTATTCTTGATTTTCGGTCGCGCTGACTAGCGTCAACGCTCCATGACCCTCTACATAATGAATTATGCAGAGGTTTCGTTTTCAGATATAAATTGCGCCCCCCTGCGCAATTCATTATGCAGAGATTCCTATTGACAAATATAGCGTAAAGCGTACATATGTGCATGCAAAATTGGTATGTATATATAGTACGTTGCGCCGATGACAGTTTATATTGCGGCATAACAACAAATATTTTACGGCGCCTTGAACAGCACAATG
The DNA here is from genome assembly GCA_964369505.1 of uncultured Desulfovibrionaceae bacterium. Taxonomy (GTDB): domain Bacteria; phylum Desulfobacterota; class Desulfovibrionia; order Desulfovibrionales; family Desulfovibrionaceae; genus CAYJAD01. The sequence continues at coordinate 5,305 of CAYJGS010000054.1, forward strand.
GGCAAAAAAGCGGTGGTGCAAAATATACGCGCGGGCGACGTCCGGTGGTACTTTGCGCACATGCTTTGTGCAAAAATCGTCAAACTGCCGCCAAAGAAGAAGAGCGCATACGCCACTTACCACGAGCACAAAAAATAGCCGCGGTGCAATACTTGGCAGAAAGCTTGTAAAAAATATTTAATTTTTATTGCTGGTTATGGCGTGACTTGCTGCATTGTTTTTTTAAGTGACATTTACGTAAAAATTGCATAAAAAAGCCAAGTGTATCCCCTTGACAGCTTGGGGCAAAGCCATGTAAGAAGCTCAGTTCGCAAAGCGCAATTAGGTATACATAGGTTAAGTATGGGCATGAAAAATATTTCTTTGAACGACATACCAAAGCAAGGCATGAATATTGTTATCAATGATGCCGCACTTTGGGATGCGTCCATTGCAGAATTTGGCATTATTTGCCGCGTGATTGAGCCACTGTGTGTAGACTTGCAGATTCTGCCGGTAGAAGGTGGCCTTTTACTACGTGGTAAACTTACAGGCGCTGTTGTGCAGCCTTGCGATCTTTGCGCAGAAGAAGCCCCCACAAGGCTTGCGCATACTATTGATACGTTTGAGGCAACACCCGGCGAGTCCATACCCTATCTTTATGAAGAAGATGCAGATATGGACGATGCTGATGCATTTGACGAAGCAGATAGTCATATTTTTTTAGACGGGCAAACTCCCGTATTGAATATAGCTGCTTTGTGTTGGGAAGAATTTATGCTGGCCTTGCCCTTGCGCCCTGTATGCAAGGATGACTGCAAAGGGCTTTGCGTGCAATGCGGAACCAATTTAAACGAAAATCCTTGTGCTTGCAATGACGAGCAAGGGGATCCGCGTTTGGCGATTCTGCGATCTTTTAAAGTGAAAAATTCGAAATAATTCGAAACATTTGAGGAGAATACTATGGCTGTTCAACAAAACAAAAAATCCCGTTCTAGAAAAGGTATGCGTCGTTCGCATGACCGCGTGGCTATACCTGCAGTTATTTACTGCTCTTGTGGTGAGCCCACCATACCGCACAGTGTATGTGCAAGCTGCGGAACATACAAAGGACGCAAAGTTCTTTCCACATCTGCCGACCAGAACTAGATGGATTTACACCCCACTATTGCCGTGGACGCTATGGGGGGGGATTTTGGCCCTTCCATAGTGGTGCCGGGTGCTATCGAAGCTTCCAAGCAACACAAGCTCACTGTTCTGCTTGTGGGGGATACCCCACGCGTAGAAAGCGAGCTTGAGCGCTTGAATTTAGAAGGCGCCCAGTATGAAATTGTTCAGGCAGATGATGTGGTGTTGATGAATGAAAAACCTTCGGACATCTTGCGGCGCAAAAAAAACGCTTCTATCCAAGTGGCGTGCCGCTTGGTGCGCGATGGTTCTGCACATGCTGTCGTAAGTGCCGGGCATTCCGGTGCCACGGTGGCTTGCGGCATGTTCATTGTAGGCCGTATTCCTGGTGTAGAGCGCCCTGCCCTAACAACGCTTATGCCCACAGAAAAAAAACCTCTGGTGCTGCTTGATTGCGGTGCCAATGTGGATTGCCGCCCTTATCATCTTTTTCAATTTGGCCTTATGGGTGACGCTTTTGCGCGCGATATTTTGGAATATCCTGCGCCAAGGGTGAGCTTATTAAGTATTGGTGAAGAAGAAGGAAAGGGTAATACGCAAGTAAAAGAAGCCTATGACCTTCTTAAAATGGCAAAAAATGTAAATTTTTCGGGAAACTGCGAAGGAAGAGACCTATTTACGGGCGAAGTAGATGTGGTTGTATGCGACGGTTTTTTGGGCAATATAGTGCTTAAAATGAGCGAAGGCCTTGCCATGTCGCTTATCAATATTCTCAAGAAAAATTTACGTTCGGGCTTTTGGGCAGCTCTTGGTGCAACTCTTGCCAAGGGTGCTTTCAAGAAATTTTCGCAAACGGTGGACTATGCCGAATACGGCGGAGCTCCTGTACTTGGGCTACAAGGCTTAACCCTTGTGTGTCACGGCAAATCCAATTCCAGAGCCATATGCAATGCCATTGCCATGGCCGGTACTTTTGTAAAGAAAGGTACCAATGTTCGCCTTGCTGAAACTATCACCGCCAACGAGGAATTGACCCGCTTTAGTCGGGCATTATAGTTCCACCAGCCGCGCCTTGCGCAAGGCAATTATTATGACTACCCATTGTTATATTCATGGATTTGGTGTTTATGTCCCTTCTCGTGTGCTTACCAACGATGACTTGAGTAAGTTTGTGGACACAAGTGATGAATGGATAACCACCCGCACAGGTATTAAAGAACGCTATATACTTGCAGATGATGAGCAGGTGAGCGATCTTGGCTTGCAAGCTGCACAAAAAGCCTTGAAAAATGCTGAACTTACAGCACAAGATGTAACCCATATTCTTTTTGCCACATGCTCACCTGAATACTTAACACCTGCAGCCTCCACCATATTGGCCGGAAAGCTTGGTTGTGGCACGGTTATGGCCATGGATTTTAATGCAGCGTGTTCAGGATTTATTTACGGCTTAGCCTTGGCCGAAACATTCACCACTGTGCACAAAGATGCCGTGGTGCTTTTGGTATGTGCCGAAGCCTTAAGCCGCCGCTTAAATTGGCAAGACCGCACCACTTGTGTGCTTTTTGGAGACGGTGCTGGGGCTTTTGTGCTAAAAGGCAAGCCTTCTGCCAAGGGTAGCCCCCGTATATCCAATGCCATATGCCATAGCGATGGCACGCTAAGCAATCTCATCACCATAGGTGGTGGCACAAAAAAAACATATGAACCGGACACCACCATTGATGAAGACTTTTTTTTGCAAATGCAAGGGCGTGAAGTTTTTAAACATGCCGTGCGCAATTTAGCTAAAGTCTGCCACGAAGTGCTGGAACAAAGTGGCTATACCCTTGATGACATATCATTATTTGTTCCGCACCAAGCCAATTTACGTATTATCGAAGCTGTGGGTTCGCGCCTTGGCATAGCTGAAGAAAAAGTTTTTAGCAATGTGCATAAATACGGCAATACGTCTTCAGCTTCTGTGCCCTTGGCCCTTGGCGATGCCAGAGACCAAGGCTTGCTTAAAAAAGGTGAGCGCGTGCTTGTGGCCGGAGTGGGAGCTGGGTTTACTTGGGGTGCTGCTCTCATTACCTACTAACAGTAGTAGAAGTTTCAGCACCTTGTCATATAATAGGAATATTTTAGCATCAAAATATTGAAAGTTGTGCCGCTTTAAGGTATGAAGTGCTACTTATGTGAGCATTGTCACACCACAAGGCCACAATATTTATGATCGGAGAAAAAAATGCCCGAAAATGTTAAAGCTGCTCTTGTGACCGGAGGGTCGCGCGGTATTGGCAAATGCATTGCCGAAACCCTGGCTGCAGAAGGTTATGAAGTTTTTTTAACCTATGTGAGCAAACCCGAAGAAGCCAAGGCTGTGGCAGATGGTATTTGCCAAAAAGGTGGCAAAGCTCAGGCTTTTTGCTTGAATGTTACCGATGCCGAAGCTGTAGCAAGTTTTTTTGCCGAGCATATCAAGGGCAAAGTAGACTTGCACTTGCTTGTAAATAATGCCGGTATCACTAAAGACGGTTTTCTTATCCGCATGAAGGATGAAGATTTTGACAGCGTTATGCAAACAAATTTGCGCGGAGCTTTTGTTTGTTTGCGCGAAGCTGCCAAAATCATGAGCAAACAACGCTTTGGGCGCATTGTGAATATTTCTTCGGTGGTAGGGCAAATGGGCAATGCCGGACAAGTTAACTATGCAGCAGCAAAAGCTGGCATGCACGGTATGACTATGTCTGCAGCCAAGGAATTAGCCGGACGCAATATCACAGTAAATGCTGTGGCTCCCGGATTTATTGAAACGGATATGACGGCACAACTGCCTGAAGACATACGCAAAGCTTATGAAGAAGCTATACCCTTAAAGCGTATGGGTTCGGTGGAAGATGTGGCCAATGCAGTGGTTTTTCTTGCCTCTGAAAAGGCCGGTTATATTACAGGACAAATTCTTGCCGTTAATGGCGGCATGTATTGTTAAAGAAAAGAACAAAAACAATTGGAGGCTTCCATGTCTGACGTAGCACAAAAAGTGACAAACATTATTGTAGAACAACTTGGCGTATCCGCCGAAGAAGTAAAACCCGGCGCATCTTTTGTTGAAGACCTTGGCGCAGATTCCCTTGACTTGACCGAACTTATCATGGCCATGGAAGAAGAATTTGACATTGAAATCGCCGATGACGACGCACAAAAGATTTTGAAAGTGCAAGACGCCATCAGCTATATCGAAAACAAATAGTTATTTTAGTAACTTTTGAGCCGGAAAATTACTTTCCGGCTCTTATTGTTACCCATGCAATGCTCTATACATTCGAGCTGGCGCCAACGCTCCATGAGCTCCTGCATAATGAATTATGCAGAGATCTCAATTTTGTAAAAATGAATTTATAGAGATCTTATATTTTTCACGGCCAAGCGCCATAAAAAGCGTAATGCCTAATTTTTTTTTAAGGAGTTCATAGCATGAGCCGCAAGCGTGTTGTCGTTACAGGCTTATCTGCCTTAACCCCTCTTGGGGGTGACTTAGAAAGCACTTGGGAAAGCCTTTTGGCTGGCGAATCTGGCATAGCGCCCATTACCCATTTTGATTGCAGCGAATACGATTCACGTATTGCAGGCGAAGTGAAAAATTTTGTGGCAGAAGACCATATGCCATATAAACAAGCAAAGCGCATGGATCGCTTTACCCAATTTGCCGTGGCAGCTTCCAATATGCTTATGGAAAATTCGGGCTTTGTTATTGATGAAAAAAATGCTCACCATACAGACGTTATTTTGGGTGTTGGTTTAGGTGGTCTTTCTACCATCGAAACTTTCCACACCAAGCTTTTACAAGCAGGACCCAATAAAATTTCCCCCTTCCTTATCCCCATGCTCATAGCCAACATGGCACCGGGGCAAATCGCTATTTTTACAGGTGCCAAGGGTAATAACCTTGTGGCCACCACCGCTTGCGCTTCGGCATTGCATGCCATTGGCACAGCATGGAGCGAAATGCTGCTTGGGCGCACAGAAGCTGTTATTACAGGTGGAGTTGAAGCTACGGTAACGCCTCTTGGAGTATCTGGCTTTACAGCTTTAAAAGCGCTCTCCACTCGCAACGATGCCCCCACCAAGGCCTCACGTCCTTTTGATAAAGAGCGCGATGGCTTTGTTATTGGTGAAGGTGCTGGCTTGCTATTGCTTGAGCCTTTGGAAAATGCCCTTGAGCGCGGTGCAACTATCTATGCAGAATTGGTGGGCTATGGAACATCATGCGACGCCTATCATATGACGGCACCGCACGAATCTGGCGAAGGCATGGCAAGAGCCATGCAAAATGCCATTAAAGATGCAGGTATTAAGCCAGAAGACATTGACCATATCAATGCACACGGCACATCTACATATTTAAACGATTCTTGCGAAACAAAGGCCATTAAACTTGTTTTTGGTGAACATTCCAAGAATATTCGCATTTCTGCTACCAAATCCATGACCGGGCACTTGCTTGGCGCGGCGGGTGGTATTGAAAGTGTCTTTACCGTGCTTGCTCTGCACCATGGCATTATTCCAGGTACCATCAATCTTGATAATCCCGATCCTGAGTGTGACTTAAATTATATGAGCCAAGGTTCAGAAAAAGTACAATGCACATACGGCATGTGTAATTCCTTTGGCTTTGGTGGGACTAATGCTAGCCTTATCTTTAAGAGATGGAAAGCGTAAGCGATATATTTTCTAGAACTTCATAAGGACACATTATGCACGAACTCTTATTGCAAGACCCAGAAATTGCCAATGCCATCGGACTTGAAGCCGGTCGCCAAGTAAGCAAGCTTGAACTTATCGCTTCAGAAAACTTTGTTTCACCTTCTGTTCGCGAAGCTCAAGGCTCTATCATGACCCACAAATACGCCGAAGGCTATCCCGGTAAAAGATATTACGGCGGCTGCGAATATGTGGACATGGCCGAAAATATTGCCATAGAGCGCGCTAAAGAACTTTTTGGTTGTGAATATGTGAATGTACAACCCCATGCAGGTTCTCAAGCCAATATGGCCGCATATTTTGCATGCATTAAGCCAGGCGATACCATCTTGGGCATGGATCTTTCACACGGTGGACACTTAACTCACGGTAGCCCTGTGAACTTTTCCGGTCGCTTATTCAATATTGTTCCCTATGGTGTGGAGCGCGAAACAGGCCGCATCGACTATGAAGCCATGGAAAAATTGGCGCATGAACACAAGCCTGCCCTTATTGTGGCCGGCGGTTCTGCCTATGCACGTATTATTGATTTTGCCCGCTTCCGCGCTGTTGCTGACGCTGTGGGAGCAAAACTTCTTGTGGATATGGCACACATTGCAGGCCTTGTGGCTGCTGGGGTGCATCCTTCCCCCATACCACATGCCCATGTGGTAACCACAACCACACACAAAACTCTGCGCGGGCCGCGCGGTGGTATGATTTTGTCCACCGAAGATATGGGAAAATCATTGAATAGCCAGATTTTCCCTGGCATTCAAGGTGGGCCGCTCATGCATGTTATTGCTGCCAAGGCCGTTGCCTTTGGCGAAGCTTTGCAACCTTCTTTTAAATTGTATCAAGAACAAGTGGTTAAAAACGCTGCAGTACTTGCCAAAAGCCTTATGGATGCCGGCTATGACTTGGTGTCAAATGGAACAGATAACCATTTAATACTTATGGATTTAACCAGCAAAAACATTACAGGCAAAGACGCAGAACACGCCCTTGATGCCGCAGGTATTACTGCCAATAAAAACACTGTACCCTTTGAAACGCGTTCTCCTTTTATCACTTCCGGTGTGCGCCTTGGCACAGCTGCTTTGACCACACGCGGTATGAAAGAAGAACATATGCAACAAGTGGCTGCGTGGATAGTGGACGCTTTAACCAATGCAAATGATTCTACAAAGCTTGCTTCTATCAATCATGCTGTTGAAGTTTTCGCACGAAAATTTCCACTGTTTCAACAATAATTTTAGAAAAGCGCTTTGTGATGTTTTAACGAAAAGCTCAAAACGTGAACTTTCAGACCTTAGAAACGCTGTGTTAATAACAATTTTTAAAAATCTTAGATGCGGCAACTCTTGCATTTTTGGGATAATCTATTGCCGCCATTAAAGTTTTTTTTGGAGGGGGCCAGTTTTGAACG
>CAYJGS010000055.1:0-12519 GCA_964369505.1 uncultured Desulfovibrionaceae bacterium
GATAAATCAAGAGTAGGCGCAATTTATTTGCGCCGTTAAGCGATTGATTTTCGTGATATTAAGAATATGTCCCCCTTAAGCTGGCATATCCAAAACTTAAGGGGGATTTTTTATGTAGTGTTAATTATTTATAGCTAGAGCTTAAGGCTTCTGCGCGAGCGTGACAAGCATTGATACGCTCAACCAAGCTTTTGCGATAAGCTTCCATATCCTTAATAGGACGGGTAGCAATGCCAGAATCCATGGCAGCTTGAGCCACAGCAGGGGTTTCCCACTCTACAATGCGTGGATCCAAAGGCTTTGGAATAATATAGTCAATGCCAAAGCTTAAAGGTTCACCGCCATAGGCATCAATAACAGACTGGGGCACTGGCTCTTTGGCAAGAGCTGCCAAAGATTTGGCTGCGGCAATCTTCATTTCTTCGTTGATTTGCTTAGCACCTGTATCTAATGCACCGCGGAACAAGAAGGGGAAGCCGGATACATTATTAACTTGATTAGGATAGTCAGAACGTCCTGTGGCCATGATGCAATCTGGCACAGCTTCTTTGGCATCAGGATAAGAAATTTCTGGATCTGGGTTGGCGCAAGCAAACAAAATGGGGCTTTTGGCCATTTTCTTAACCATATCTTTGCTTAACAAATCTTTAGCAGAAAGACCAAGGAACACATCAGCACCGGTAAGGGCTTCTTCAAGTGTGCAGTTTTCTTTTTGCGCATAGGCTTCTTTATATTCATTTAAACCAGCACGACCTTCGCAAATGAGGCCGCGCGAATCGAACATAAAGATATTTGAACGTTTCACACCCATGGAAACATATAAGTTTGCACTGGCAATGGCAGCAGCACCAGCACCAGAAATAACAACCTTACAATCTTCCATTTTACGGTTGGTGATTTCGCAAGCATTGATAAGACCAGCAGCAGAAATAACAGCAGTACCGTGTTGGTCATCATGGAATACAGGAATATTCATTTCTTTACGCAAAGTTTCTTCGATAAAGAAGCATTCAGGAGCTTTGATATCTTCTAAATTGATACCACCAAAGGTGGGCTCCATGGCCTTGACTATATCGCAAAGTTTGCGTGGGTCATTTTCAGCCAAGTTAATATCGAACACATCAATATCTGCAAACATTTTAAAAAGAATGCCCTTGCCTTCCATAACAGGCTTACCGGCTTTAGGACCAATGTTGCCAAGACCAAGAACGGCTGTGCCATTAGACACAACAGCCACAAGGTTAGCACGCCCTGTATACAAATCTACAAGGCTTTCATCGGCATGAATAGCTTTGCAAGCTTCTGCAACGCCGGGGGAATAGGCTAAGGTCAAATCTTTTTGGCTGGCGCAGGGTTTTGTAGGTAATACTTCTACCTTACCTGGGCGAGGTTTTTCGTGATATTCCAATGCTTCTTCTTTGGTATAAAAGGCCATTACTTTTCCCCTTAAAAAAAGGGGCTGTTGCATATATTACACAACAACCCAGTTTTAGTTATTTTGAGTGACAATTACAATTGCGCGACATAAGGTTGCGCAATCCCTCAGGTACAATACCTTTCACAGATTCCAAGGTCAACATGCGGCGCATGATACCAAGCTGGTCTTGCAAAGGCAATTTCTTGGGGCACACGTCATTACATGCCAAAAGCCCCATACAACCAAACACGCCTTGATCGTTACCGATGAGATCATAGAATTCACGCTCAGAACGATTATCACGTGGGTCTACATAAAAGCGTGCCATTCGGTTGATGCTTGTGGCACCAAGAAAATCTTCACGCATGCGGGCTGTGCCGCAAGCAGCAACACAACAGCCGCACTCTATGCAGCGATCAAGTTCAAAAATATGGTTGGCAAGATCGTTTTCCATTCTTTCTTCCACAGCATTTTCGTCGAAAGGCTTTTGGCTGTGAATCCAAGTTTGCAATTTTTCACCCACATTCCTAAACCATGTGCCCGTATCCACAGAAAGGTCACCAATGAGCTTAAACACAGGTAAGGGTTGCAAAACAATATGATCAGGCAAATCCACAGTTTGCGTACTACACGCAAGGCCAGGTCTGCCATTGATAACCATACCGCAAGAGCCGCAAATGCCTGCACGACAGCAAAAGTCAAATTGCAAAGTGGCGTCTTGAGTTTCACGCAATTGCATAAGCGCCACAAACAGCGTCATGCTTGGATGCTCTTCAAGATAAAACGATTGCATATGCGGTGTACTTTGCGGATCCAAAGGATTATAGCGCAAAATTTCAAAATGTAATTTACGTCCCATAATATTCTCCCGGCTTTAATTTTTAAGCCCCGCCCAAAGGACGAATTTTTTCGGCAGGAATGTCAGCATCAATAATTTTACCACCACCATAACCACGGTCGCCGGGCGGTATTTCATACCAAGGAGTGGCGTCTTCGTAGCTCAAAGTAGGCAGTGTTGCGCCTTCTTTCCAAATAGCAAGGGTACGATTGAGCCATTGTTGATCATTACGTTCGGTATAATCTTCGCGGGCATGCGCACCACGGCTTTCTGTACGCATAAGCGCGCCATAGGCTGTGCAAAGGCCAAGTTTAACCATACCGCGTATGCGCAAGGCCATGGAAAGCTCTGGATTAAAGCCTTCATTACGCCCCACCAAAGCGATATTTTCAGAACGAACAAGGAGCTCTTGCAATTCGTCAACAGCTTTTTGCAAATCATTGCCATTACGGAAAATACCCACATTTTCCATCATGGTTTTATGCAAGAGGCTGCGCAATTCATAACAATTTTCTTTGCCCTTACGGCCATGCACCATGACGTCAATACGCTCAGCAACACCCTTTGCGGCATCGGCTTGGGCTTGCGTGCTAAAGCTTGTTTCATACCCTTGTAGGTATTCCACAATTTTTTTACCCACAATACGTCCGGCCACAACGGTTTCGGCCAAAGAGTTCCCGCCAAGTCGGTTAAAGCCGTGCATATCCCAACAAGCTGCTTCGCCAGCAGAGAAAAGCCCCTTCAGGCCATATGCAGCGCCGTCTTTATTAGTGCGAACACCACCCATGCTATAGTGCTGGGTTGGGCGCACAGGTATAAGCTGTGTAATGGGGTTCACGCCAAGGAATTTGGTAGAAATATCATACACTTCACGCAAATTAGTGGTGATGTGTTTTTCACCAAGATGACGAATATCAAGCCATAAATGGTCGCCATAAGGACCCTTTACGCCAAGGCCTTTACGCATATGCTCAGTCATACGACGTGAAACAACGTCACGTGAAGCAAGTTCAGCCTTTTCTGGCTCATAATCTGGCATAAAGCGATATTCATTAACATCAAGCAATGTACCACCATCACCACGACAGCCCTCGGTTACAAGGATGTCGGTGGGCACTGTGCCCGTGGGGTGGAATTGTATGGCTTCCATATTGCCAAGGGGCACACAATTGGTATCAAGAGCTGTAATTTGACCGCCACCGTCACAAATAACGGCATTAGTGGTGGCTGGGAAAATACGACCATAACCGCCTGTGGCAATAAGGGTTACTTTAGCACGATAAGCCACAAGCTCGCCTGTGCGCAAACAACGGCAAATGCAACCTGTGCATGTGTCACCGTCGTGGATAAGGGCTTCAGCTTGCATGCGATCATGCACTTGCACGCCAAGCTGCAAAAGGCGGTTATCTAAAGTAAAGAGTACCGAGTGGCCTGTGCCGTCGGATGTATAGCAAGTGCGCCATTTAGCGGTGCCGCCAAAAGCACGAGAATGGATAAGCCCATCTTTTTCTTCAAGCTCTTCAGCTTCAAAGGGTTTGCCACCTTTATAGTATGTATGCACACCGGGAACAACGCGGCTCCAAGGCACACCCATCCAAGCCATTTCACGCATGGCTATAGGGGCAGTATTGGCAAAAAGACGAGCCACTTCTTGGTCACACCCCCAGTCAGAACCCTTTACCGTATCGGCAAAGTGAACATCTGGTGAGTCACCTTGACTCATGGCAGAGTTAGCAAGAGCTGCTTGCATGCCGCCCATGGCAGCTGATGAGTGCGAACGCTTAGGTGGTACCACTGATAAACAAATAACGTCAAAGCCAGCTTGAGCTGCCTCAACAGCTACCCGCTCTCCAGCAAGGCCTGCCCCCATGCACAAAAGATCTGTGTAAAAAGTACGCATGTGTTCTCCTTGTTATACTACACTGATGTAGTGGAAGCGGATCATGGTCAAACAGCCAAGGGCAATATAGGCACCAATAAGATACCATGTGCGCTTGGTCCAAAGAGGACGTGTGGCTTCTGTAATATAACCATATTTTACACCCACACGGAAAAGACCGATACCAAGGTGAATACCAACGCAAATAAGTAAAACAAAGTAAAATGGCGTCCAACCATTTTGTTCACGCATGGCAGATGTGGCAGCTGTAATGGGCAGAGAATCCAATATAACATAAATATGAATGCTCACCATCACAAGCACCACAATAGCTGTGGCCACTTGCACAAGCCATAAGCTTGTATCACAGTGTTTCATGTCTTTTGCGTGGCGTATAAATACAGGCAAAGAACCTACTTGAAAAGGCATTTTGCGCGCCGCAACAACAAAGTGCAACACCATAAGTAAAAGGATAATGGGGCCACCAATTTGTGCTAAATACAATTCTTCAAGAACCCATCCAAGACCGTTCATAAGGCTTGGGCTGATGAGAACTGTGCTCACAAACACAAGGTGCATCAAGGTAAACAATGCAAGAAGAACACCCGAAACAGCTTGGACAAAGTCCATACGTCCGGGCACGGAGCTTCTTGTAACAGAGCTCACAGACACTGTCCCGTCCATACACACTCCTTTCGTTTTTTGCATTACAAAAAGTCATACAACCTTGTTGCAATGCTGACCTAAGTTTATAGTTTTAACATCTTACACAACATTAGTATAAGAGACACCATCACGTGCCGTCACATGAAATGTGACAGACTATACGGATACTTTTTTGCTTTTGTCAATGAAACAATGACAGAAATTTTTCACTAGATTGATTACCCAATCTAGAGCAAATTATGCGGAAATGTAGAGATAAAAAATTCATTCAATGTACATAGACAAAGGCTAATCTAGATCTTTATCATAAAAACTGTACGTTCCTTTTTTCATTTTAGAACGATACAAAGCCTTATCCGCATGTCTGTATAACTCTTCATAAGAATTACCGTCCTTGGGATATAGGGCAATACCCACACTGCAAGAAATAGAAACTTTTGCATCGCCGTCTTCAAAAGTCTGACGGAAAAAATCTTGCACTGTGTCCATTTTAAGCAAAAGAGGGCGTAATTTTGATATATTTTTAATATAAACAATAAATTCATCGCCGCCTACACGACCCACAATATCATCACTGCGGAAAATACGCGCCAAACCGGTGGCAAGATTTTTTATGACTGTATCGCCCATGGCATGCCCCAGTGAGTCATTAATTTGCTTAAAATTATCTGCATCTACAATACAAAGGGCGCCGCGTTCATCTCCTGACAAAAGAATTTCACGCTGCACAAGCTCTGCCGTGGCAGTTTTGTTATATAGACCGGTGAAAGGGTCGCGCTGCACATCATCGCGTAGCTTATTCAGGGCGCGTGTTTCTTCATCCACATTGTCAATTTTGCCTATGGCTTTGATGGTATTTGTTTCTATATCTACCCAAAAATTTTGCTGCAATTGGCACCATAGCCAATGTCCGTCGTGGGATTTTATCCGCAAAAGGCCAGAAGCGCCTCCCTTGCCAAGCAAGTTTTTCATCTGCATAGACGTAAACAAATCCATATCATCAGCGTGTATAATATCTAAAGGCATGGGGTAATAATCGGCTTGCGTATCGGGTAAGGTATACCCAAATTTTTTGAAAAAATGCGCCGTAACCCAAAGCTGTTGCTCTTCGGGGTCATATTCATATAGAGTGCTTTCACTCATCTCAAAAAGAAGCCTATAGCGATCTATAACACTTTTTTCGCGTGCTTGTTCAATTTTTACAGACGTGTAATCAAGGCACACACACCAATACCAAGAGCCAAACGCATCGTGTATAATCTTAGTGGTATCAAAAATCCAAATAATGCGCTGGTCTTTTAATAACAAACGATACTCCAAAGACATATCAGCACCATTAGAAGCGAGAATTTCACTTTCAATAAGCGCTCTGTCTTCAGGATGCACAAGTTCATACCAACTATTATTATACACATCGTTAAGCTCTTCGCGACTTACACCTATAATACGCAAAAGCACATCGTTACAGTCCGCAATGGTCCATTTTTCGTCTAGATTACAACGCAATACGCCACTTGGTAGTTGATTCACAAAAGAACTTGCAATAGTAAAATCACTGGCAAAATCTCTAAGCTTTCTAGTTTGCAAGTGAAACATATATGCAATCATACAGCCGCACGAAATCAACCAACCAAGCAAACATAAAAAAAGAAGCGTTCGCATGCCGGATATTTCTCGTTCCACCATATCTGTAGGCATGGCCACGCCAAGCACTAAGCCTTCTACCTGCAAAGGAGAAAAGCTTACATTATATTTCATGTCATGCATGATGGATGTAAAAAATGTGGGTGTTTCTTTTTGTAAACCGGCAAAAGCTTCGCGCAAGGCTACAGCATTTTTTTTAGGATTCACTTTTAAAAGTTCAAAAAAATCCTTACCAATGGGAACCAAGTCGCTTGTGGAACTTACAGTCATGGAATCACGATCTAAAATAAAGCAGAACATGTCATTGGATTCCATAGCTTCGGAAGTTATAATATCGTTTAAAATATTGTGAGGATTTCCCCCAAAGAATACCCCCATAAAGCGGCCGGCGTGAATAATAGGAGCAGTAACCAAAGAATATGTTATTTGGCTTTCGCCTTCATAAACATTACTATGAGTGCTTTTGCTTATATCCAAAAGCTCGCGTATGCTTGAAGCATCAAAGTACGCACGTTTTTTTCCTGCACCATTGGCATATAACTGGCCTTTAGACCCAACAATTCCATAAATTTCATAGCGTGTTGCCAGCATGCTTTTTTCTATAAAAGCAAAGGCAGCGTTCACGTCAATAGTTGGACTCTCGCTCAAAAAAGCAGCAATCATGCGCACATGTTCTTGTGAATCCTTAATGTAGGTAGTGGTAAAATGAGACACATTAGACGCAACACTATCCAAAACATGTCGAGCTTGCTCATCATGGCTTGCCCTAAGTTTTTGAGAAAGCGCAAAAATCGCACCACCAAAGGCAAAGGAAATGCATATAAACAATGCTATTGCTATATAAAATTGTTTGCTTTTTGACTGTTTGAAAAGCAAAACTGCCTCCTTGAAAGCCGCCCTTTATACATTCCAAAAATACACAAACTCTCGCGGGGAAAAGGCTTCCTCTACTAATTTTATAGTATAACCCTAAATAAATCAAAAGGCAATATTCACTTAAGCCTCCCAAGAAAGCAATTTCTTGGATTTGAGAAAAAAAATAAACATATAGCCGCATTAGAAGGCATTTTATAAAAATAAACATCTTTACATTTTTCTACAATGATATTTAGGGAAACGCGATTTAATCAACGTTTCCTTAACGCATGGCTGGACTTTTTTTCCAAACTGGTTTACACGTGTAGCTAGTTTCTCAAGCTACATCATAATATATCAACATATTTACTTTTTACTATGGTATTTGGGGAGAGAAGGCATGCAGCGCCCATTTTTTGCTCCATTGTGGCTTCGACTTATTGCCCTATGCACAGTTTTTGTTATTGTGCCTATGTTGCTTTTTGCGTGCCTTGGCCTAAAGCTGGCAGAAGACGTTGCCTATTATGGAGTGACCCAAAAACTCAAAGATACTGCAAATATATTAGAATCTTTTTTGCCAGAAAAAGGCTTTGACCACTTTGTTAATCAGTATGGTGTGCAATACAGAAGCCGTGAAGAAAAAATTGAAGCTCTGAATGCAGCCCTTGCACCTATCACAGAAAATGTAGCCTCTGCTTCGCCCGGCATTGCACTGGGCTATTATTCGCTAGAACTTAATGCCATAATAACCTATGGCCCCGCAGAAAAATTTGGCCATATGGTTGGCCATATACCAAGAGCAGACCACCCCGGACTTCAAGCCCTTAAAGAACTAAAGCCCACCATCGTCACCGACACGCTTATTCCAGGACATGTCATAGATGTGGCGGTTCCCATTATGCGCCAAGGCAAAGTTATAGGAATTGCTTGGGCCAACGAATCCAGTGCAAATATCCATCAACAACTGAGAACTTTTTCTGAAAATTTTATTTTTATCATTTTTATAAGCAGTATAGTAGGCATTTTAATTTTAGTTGGCTTATACTTGAAAATTTTCCATAACTTCTGGCACTTTGCTCAAGGAATTAGGCTTATGCAAGAAGATACCACAACGCGCCTTCTCAAGCGCCATAATATGTTTGACTCTTTTGGAAAGAGCGTTAACACATTGGCAGATCAAATGATGCTCGCCGAAAAACAAACACATGCAAGCAAGCTCCTTTTGAATAATGTTTTACAAAATACCCCAGCCGCCATTTTAATTTGCGACCCAAGCACCATGACATTGGCCTATGCAAATCCTTCTGCCATGAACTTGTGGAACTTAAATAACTTTGAAGAAAAACCTTGCTATCAAGTACTCCATGAACGCCATGCGCCCTGCGAAGCCTGCCCCCATGCCGAATTATTTGTACCCAATGCACCACACAATAGCTCCACTAAACCTCATCGAATTCACCACAAAGAATTACAAAGAGACTTTCTTGTACACGACAGTATTATCCCGTGGGCTCCAGGAAAGTTTTTTCACATGCGACTTGCCACAGACATCACCACCTACAATGCACGCACCATGCTAGAAGCAAATACCACTGCGCAACATAAATTTTTAGCGCGGATGAATCACGAACTACGCACCCCCATACACAATGTGCTTGACGTAACCCGCGCAGCATTAAACAATAAACCATCATATAAGCAGGGGATGTTTTTAAAAAAAATCCAAGCATCTGCCCACCAACTGCTTGATACCATGCACACAGTATCAGATTATTCGCACCTTGAAACAGAGCCTGTAAATATAGAAGAAAAAGTCTTTGACTTACACGATTTTTTGCACTCTTTAGAAGAGAGCATTTACCCTTTAATCAACAATAATAATGTTTCATTACAGCTCATTATCGAAGAATCTGTGCCCAAATTTATGCTTGGTGACTCTTTCCGCTTATGCCAAATTGTTATGCATATTGTAGATAATGCCATACGAAACACAAAAAAAGGATTTATATCTATTCGTACAAGCACTCATGAACTCTATAATGGAGTTTCGCATTTACGCTTTGTTATAAAAGATTCAGGATTTGGCATAGAAAAAAGAGATTTAGAAAAAATCTTTAAGCCACATAGCCTAGACGAAAGTACTTCTACACAATTTTATTCTAACACCGGCCTTGGACTTACCATTGTAAAAACCCTTGTACACCTTATGGGAGGAGAGGTCGAGATACAAAGCACAATAGGTGTTGGAACTACATTCACTTTCTTTATTGAACTCAAAGAAATCCCCGATGCAAACGCCATTGCGGCGCAAAAAAAAACCATAAAAACTGAAAGATACACATAGCTTCAAAACATTTTTTGGCTGAACAGAAAGCATTTTTTTCTGTTGGCAAGAGTATATAAAATCTGTAGTATAAAATCTAAGTCACAAAATGATTTTTTTAGTTTTTATCTTAAATCAAAAAACAACGCGCAACATTACATACAACTTTAGCCATTTATGGTGATTATCGTGAAAAAACACTTTATATTTTCTTTTCAATTTAAAGTAACTCTAGCTCTACTTATTCTTATCAATTTACCCTTTTTGCTCGTGGCAAAACTTGGCATGGACCTTGTGGAGAACACACTGATCCAAGAAAAAGAGAGCAAGCTCACATCCATGGCTCGCGTTTTAGACGGACTTCTTGGACCTGAGGGTTTTACAGGTATTTTGCGTGCACACAACGCAGAAAACGCCCCTCGAGAAGAAAAACTTAGAGTGCTTAATAATGTATTACACGGCTATGCCAATAAAATTGTGGGCTCTGCCGCTGGCACCGGTGCTGGATATTACTCTAAAGAGTTAGACGCTATAATTACATATGCCCCTTCAGCGCTCTACAAACATACAGTGGGCACATCCATATTGCCAGATCATCCAGGCCGCGATGTAATGGAAAAAAATATTCTTACAGTGGCTCGCGGTAAAATGGTACGCGGAAATATTATGAATGCCATGCAACCCCTTGAGCGAAACGGTATTGTTATTGGATATGCTTGGGCCAATGAATTAGAAACAGACGTTTCTAATCAACTTGCCATCTTAACATATGAAACAGAGCTTATTTTGCTTTTGTGTTTCATATGTACCGTTATATTCTTACTCATTCTTTCACGGCGAACCATCAACGATATTGATGCTGTAATTTCTGGAGTTCGCGCCATTGAACAAGACTTATCTTATCATATCCCCCCCCTTAAAGGAGAATTTGGAGATGTGGTGACAAGTATTAACCAAATGGCCACAAGCTTAAATGTTGCGCGACAAGAAACTGAACGCGCCATTGCTGTACTTCAAGGTGTTATGAACAATATAGAAGCGGCCATTATTGTGTGTGATCCACGCACACTGCGTATTGTATACGCAAATGCATTTGTACACAAGCTATGGAACCTTCAAAACGTAGAAAATCAAGTATGTTACAGCACACTTTATGGATTAAAAGAGCCGTGCAAAAATTGCCCTCAGGCGGAACTTTTTAACAAAAACGGCGAACCGAATTTTAGCCTTTCGTACAGCGAACAGTATAATGAATATCTTGGACGAGATCTGCTTTTGGCCGACAGGCTTATTTCTTGGCACGACGGGCGCATTGTACATTTACGTGTTGCCACCGACATTACAGACCGCAAAGCACTCATTGCAGCAGAAACAGCCAATAAGGCACAGCGTGAATTTCTTGCACGCATGAGCCATGAAATAAGAACTCCCATGAATGGTGTTCTTGGCATGACTCGCCTTGCTCTTCAAGAAAACCCTGAAGATAGGCAACGTGAATTTTTAGAAAAAATTCAATCCTCTGCCTCACTTTTACTTGGCATTATCAACGATATTCTAGATTTTTCGCGCATTGAAGCGGGCGCTATGACCATTGAGAAAAAACCGTTTAACTTGCACGAAACTATCAATAAAATTTACGAACTCATATTGCCGCGTACACAAGAAAATAATTCTGTATTGACACTTGAAATTGACAACTCCGTGCCTACCATGGCAAGTGGTGACAGCTTACGATTATCACAAGTACTGTTAAATTTACTGGGTAATGCTGCTAAATTCACTAAGGATGGAGAAATCACTTTGCGTGTTTCTGCCCAAAATATTGAAAAAAACTCTTTGACTTTACACTGCAGCGTGCAAGACACAGGCATCGGTTTAAGCAAAGAACAACAATCTGCACTTTTCACGCCATTTTCTCAGGCTGACACGTCTACCTCTCGCCGCTTTGGCGGCACCGGCCTTGGTCTTTCCATATGCAAAGCCCTAGTAGAACTTATGCAAGGAGAAATTTCTGTATACAGCGTAGAAGGTCAAGGCAGCACGTTCTCTTTCTTTGTGCAGCTTAAGCAACTTACAGATGAACTAGAAAATAAAGAAAAAACAATAGCCCCATGGCAAAATGCGCGCTATGACGGCCTTGTGTTCTTGCTTGTGGAAGACAACCTTGTAAATCAAGAAATTGCCTTGGCCATACTGCATGAATTTGGTATCACAGCTGATGTTGCCAATGACGGACAAGAAGCTTTAGACAAATTTTTGCAAAAAGATTATGCGCTCATCCTTATGGATATGCGCATGCCGGTCATGGACGGGCTTCAAGCCACGCAAGCCATACGCGCAAGCGACAAGCATGATGCTAAAACCATACCCATCATTGCCATGACGGCCAATGCCATGGAAGAAGACCGCAAACAAAGCCTTGATGCGGGCATGAATGACCATATTGCAAAGCCCATTGACATAGACTTGCTTAAGCAAATGTTTTATACATATCTTGCTAAATTAAGTGTAAAAAACTAAGGTGACGGCGTGCCTTGCTCCCGCAGAAAAAGATATCCATAATACGCTTGGATTTTATCCGCTCGCTGCGGCGCATTGGATATAAGCGAAAGCAAGTTTCGCTTATGCGCCTTGTTCGCTCGATAGCTCGCTACCGCTCGAGCCTCCCGGCGGGTTAAGGTAGAAACTCGCCTTGCTCCCGCAGAAAAAGATATCCATAGTAAGCCTGACCTAAGGAAATGGCGCCGTCATTGCTGGGAAGAGATTTTGGGCTAAGGGGGGTTAAGCCTGCTTCTTTGAGCAAATAAGTAAGTAAGGCCTTTAAGGTGCTATTTTGCATAACGCCACCAGAAAGTGCGATAACGCTTGTGCCATATCCCCTTGCGGCAAGTACGGCC
>CAYJGS010000056.1:0-12242 GCA_964369505.1 uncultured Desulfovibrionaceae bacterium
CATGTGGGAAGTGGCGCCAATGTGGGTGCCGGCACCATCACGTGCAATTATGACGGCAAAAATAAATTCCAAACGCATATCGGCGAAAATGCTTTTATTGGCAGCAATTCAGCCTTGGTGGCGCCGGTGAATATTGGAGATGGCGCCTTGGTGGGAGCAGGTTCGGTTATTACCAAGGATATTCAAGCCGAGCATATCGGCATAGGGCGGGCACGACAGACCAATTTGCCACGAAGACTTAAATGATAAAAAACGGCGCAGGCAAGCTTATGCAGAAATCTTTTTTTGTAAAAACTGCGTGAATACTTCTTGGCTTGGCAAGGCCTTTATAAAATGCCGTGCAGGGGCATAATTGTCTAAGGAAGATAAGCAGGCAAAGTGCTGCGTAAAAGGCGGCGGTTTTTCTATAATGTCTACTATGCGCAGCTTTCCTTCTTGAATATCTTTTTGGGCATAGGATTTTCCCAAAAAAACACCCATCTCGCTTCCGGGAACAAGGTTTTTAGCAATGGCATCGGGAACGGTGTTCATGATAACCTTGGGCTGTACATTGTGCATATTGAAATAGTTTCGGATAAATATGGCAAAACCGGAATCCGGTGCTTGTAACACTACAGGAGTATTTGCCAATTCTTGAATATGCACAGGTCCTTTTAAGCCTAAAGGATTTTTTGCACATACCACAAAGGTCATTTCTTGCACCATAAAAGGATACATATCTATACCTTTTGTTTTGCATAAATCACCAAGAACAAATGCTATATGCACCTCTTGATTGTGCAATCTTTGTATGTTTTGTTCTTGGCTTCCAAGCATCATAGTCAAGGAAATGTGCGGCATTTTTTTTGCCATAAAACGCACAAGGTGCGGCATGATATGCTGTGCAGGTGTTACGTGCAGGCCTATCACCAAGGAGTCTTGCTGTTCTTTAGCTAAAGAGTGTAAGGCGTCGTCTAATGTTTTGCTGTGAAAAAAAACATTTTCTGCCAGCGGAAATATTTTTTGTCCTTGGGCTGTAAGCTCTAAGGGGGAAGAACCTCGTTTAAACAAAGGGCAGCCAAGCCATTGTTCTAACTTTTTTATTTGCATGCTTACGGCAGGCGCTGAAACGTGCAAGGCCTTTGCCGCTTCTGCCATGCTTTTGTGTCGTGCAACACTATAAAAAACATAGAGTTGATTAAAATTCATTTGTATCGACATGTGATAAGCATTCCTTACGTATACATTGTTATGCTATATGTTTAGAAAATACTCTTATTTCAACTGGATGCAATTGTATACTTAAGTAAAAATTAAGTCAACATAAGTAAAAGTAAGTTTACCTTATCATGAGAGTGCTGTATTGGGAAAAAATGAACAAGATGTCTTTATAGACGTTTTCAACCTTACAACATTTGAGGTATAGCATGACACAAGCCACCACCGCAACCGAAGCTCCTGCAAAGAGCACGTCATTTTACATTCTTTCTGCCATAGGCGCAGTTATTATGTTTGGCTTTGGATACTTACCGCCGGTAGCTCCATTAACAAAAATGGGCATGGAAGTGGTAGGTATTTTTTTGGGTTTAATTTTTTATTGGACCTTTGTGGGGTTGTTGTGGCCAAGCTTGCTTGGGCTCTTAGCCCTTGGTTTGTCTGATGCCTTAACCCTTAATAAAGTTCTTTCCACAGCCTTTGGTGCGCCCATAATGGTGCTTTTTTTAATGACCATGGTGCTTTTTGGCGCTTTTCAGCATTATGGAGTTTCACGCTATATCGGCTATTGGTTTTTAACGCGTAAGATAATCAACGGAAAACCTGTGGTTTTTAGCTTTGTGTTTATGTATACCGCATATCTTATTTCTGCCTTAGTCTCTATTTTGCCAAGTCTTTTGCTCATGTGGTCTATTTTGTATAGCCTGCTCAAAGATGTGGGCTATAAAAAAGGCGAAGCGTATACCAATCTTATGGTCTCAGGGGTACTTTTTGGTGCCATGTCCGGGCAAGCTGCCAAACCCTTTGTGGGAACACCGCTCATTGTGCTTTCTTCGTATGAAAAGGTAGCCGGCATGCCTATGGATTACCTGCCGTATATGACGTATGGTTTTATTATGAGCACCATAGTGTTGCTTGTATATGCCTTGGTGATCAAATTTATTCTGCGTCCTGATATGTCAAAAATTGCAGATATAAGTATTGAGCAATTTACTAAAAATCCTTTGCCCCCTATGGATAAGAGGCAAAAAGTTTTGCTGGCTTCTTTGTTTAGTTATTTTGGGCTCATTCTTTTGCCAAGTCTTTTGCCTCTTGATATTCTGCCCATAATTATTCTTAAAAAACTTGGGCCTGTGGGCTTGACCATTGGTTTTCTTGTGGGACTTAATGTCTATAAAATCAATGGTGAGCCTTGTGTGGAATTTAAAGCCATGGCCGGTAAATATATTATTTGGGATGTTTTTTGCCTTGGCGCCATGGCTGTGGTTATTGCAGGGGTGCTTTCTAATCCGGCAACAGGACTTACGGCCTTTTTAACGGAATTGTTTTCACCCTTACTTACCAGTGCCAGTGGTTATGTGAGCATGCTTTTGATTCTTCTTTTTGGCATGGGCATTACGCAAGTGGCCAATAATGCCGTTATGGCGGCGGTTCTTATGCCTGTGATTGGCGTTTTTTGCGAACAAACGGGCATGAGCTTTGCCGGTGCTGCAACCTTTATGACTTTTGCCATGCACGTGGCCATTTTAAGCCCTGCAGCTTCACCTTATGCTGCCATGCTCTATGCCAATAAAGATTGGATGGATAAAGACGCCGTGCTTAAAAGCGGTTTACGTATTTTCTTCACTTGCCTTGTGGTGTATGCAGTGGTTGGTATACCGCTTATGGAGATAATTTTCTAGAAGGCTGCCCAAAAAAGCACCATCTACTGCGTCAAATAGCTTTTTCTTCGTGGCATGGGCCATAAGAGCCCTATGCTGCCTCAAAAAAGCATTAAAGCTCCCACATGGATATAATCGCCGTGTGGGAGTTTTTTTTATGGATAAACATGTTGACAAATTTGGCGAATATTACACAATGCTCTTAGTGATTCCAAGAATTGGCGTACAGTAATAGTTTATAGGAGATATTTCCGCTATGCACACAGAAAATACATTGCTTTCCGAAGGGGCGTGGCTTTTTATAAAGCTGTTTAACAGGCCGGCCCACGATGAGCTTTTAGGGCGATATATAGACGCGCACAAGGCACTTGGCATTACAGAAGATGCCGCACTGAGCAAAAAAATATGTGCCATGATGGCGAATGATGCCGATATTGTGGCTGCAGAATATGCGTTCAGAAGAAAAAAAATACACCGAAACCTCACAAAGAAATTTCAAATTTTATATTATTTAGCAGAAACTTCACCCGAATATCACGCTTTGTTTGAAGCTACAGAAAGTTCCCCACTGCTTACTTCGCTTAAATTGGGAAAACTGTTTGTAAATATGGGCTATTCGTTTGTAAAAGGAGAGTACCTTGCAAAAAGATACAGTGCATGAAGCCCTTATTGTGGGGTCCGGCGCTGCCGGAGTGGCAGCTGCCTTAGGTATGGCAGAAAGCGGCATTAAACCCTTTATGTTGGATGTGGGTATGGCTGCGCCGGAAATTCCTCAAGAATTTAACGGTTCTTTTAGTAGTCTAATTTCTTCGGGCAAGGATCTTTTTCCGCATTTGATTGGCGATAATTATCAATCATTGCGCAATGTTACTGCGGACTTCAAGGGCAATTTAAAATTAAAGGCGCCCTATACCGAATATGTGCAAGCCGAAAGCGAAAGGCTAACGCCCATTAGAAGAAGTAACTTTTTTGGGCAAATAAGCTTGGCCAAAGGCGGCCTTGCCAACGCTTGGGGGGGCGGCGTATATAGGTTTACGGACGAAGATTTGGCTGAATTTCCCGTCTCTTATGGAGAATTAGAACAAGCTTACGATACTTTGTCGGCGCATATGGGCATAAGCGGGCAAGACGATGATTTGGCGCCGTGGTTTTTGCAAGATAAGCATATGCAAAAGCCTTTGCCCATGACAAGAATTGCACGTATTTTGTATGATAGATATATAGAAAATAAAACTTTTTTTAATGAAAACGGTTTGTATATGGGGCGCGCCCGCTTGGCTGTGCTCAGTGAAGATAAAGACGACAGAAAAGCGTATACCAGCGAGCGTATGGAGTTTTTTAGAACTGATATTGCAGCCATTTATACCCCAACACACAGCGTTGAAAACATGGTGAATAAAGGGCAATTGCACTATGAGGCAGGCTGGTTGGTCACCACATTTGAACAGCTTTCGGATAAGGTAAAAGTTGTAGCAGTGCATATTAAGACGCAAGAAGAAAAGAGTTTTTATTGCAAAAAACTTTTTTTGGCGGCGGGAACCATCAATACGTCGCGCATTGTGTTGCAAAGTCATAATGACACGCATACAAAGTTGAATATTTTAGATAATCCCCTTTCGTCTTTCCCTTTATTTAATTTAAATTTATTGGGAAAAAAACCCGAAAGTATGGATTCATCCATTGCCCAGCTCAATTTTATTTATACCAAGAACGATGTGCCCATTCAGTGCAGCTATTACGGAGTCAACGGGCCATTGCGTTCTGACTCCATTACCGAGCTGCCCTTTACATTTACCAACGGTCGCACATTTTTTAATTTGCTAAATTCGGGCTTTGCCCTGTGCATGTGCTTTTATCCCGGTTTGCGCTCGGAAAATAACTTTGTAAAGCTTGAAGAAAATAACGGCCTTTTTATACATTTTGAACAAAAAGAAGTGGGGCGCGTAGAGCGAGAGCTTATGCAACTATTTAAGAAGGTTAAATATTTAAGTCATGGGGTTTTGATAAATCGCCCCGTCATGGGCAGCGGTTTACATTATGCGGGAACTTTGCCCATGCGCCAAAATCCGAATAAAGAGTATGAATGCGATTCTTTATGCCGATTGCACGGCACATCCCATGTGTATGTTGTAGACGGCGCTTCTTTTTCTGCTTTACCTGCCAAAAATCTTACCTTTACCATTATGGCCAATGCCATGCGCGTTGCTCGTTCTGTTTTTGGTAAATAATATGCGGGTATTAATAACAGGTGCCACAGGTTTTATCGGCTCGGCACTGGCTGCATATTTTTTGGCTCATGGCCACGCTGTGGTTGGTACCACCACAAAGGATATGCAGAACGAAAACGCATTTCCTTTAAAAAAAATATGCTTAGATGATGCATGGCCCAACGATTTTTTTGAAGGATTTGATGCTGTTATACATTGCGCTTATGCCATAGATAAAACTGCCGAATATAATGTGCGCGCCATTCAAAAAATAGCGGAGCAAGCGCAAGGTCTTGGAATTACAAATCAACTATTTATAAGTAGTTATAGCGCAAGAAGTGACGCTGTGTCGCAATACGGTATGGGCAAATTTGCTTTAGAAAAATATTTTTTAGACAGCAAGGCCACAGTGGTTAGGCCGGGGCTTGTGGTGGGTGATGGTGGTTTGTTTTTGGCGCAAGTGAAAACTGTATTGCAGATACCTGTGTTGTTTTTGCCGCACAAGGGCAAAATCCCTGTGCCGCTCATCACCATACAAGATTTATGTAAAGCATTATATTTTTTGTGTATAAATAATAAAAAAGGCGCATATAATCTTTTTTTTGAACCCTTGCCCACTCAAGAGGATTTGGTCAAAAAAATATGGGCATTGCATGCAAAAAAGGAAAAAAAAATATTTGGCATTGCTCCAATGTTTTTTATTGGTGTTAATAAAGCTTTACGTTTTTTGGGATGTTCTGTGCCCACGCTTTTTGAAAGGGTGGAAACAGCCCATATGGACTATAAAAATACAATACATACATCAGACTTGGATGCTTTGGGCATTACCCACGCTTCGCTTGAGGATTTGGACGGATTGATAAAAAATATTTTAATATAATAGGTGATTGCAAAGGAAAATATTCCTACCTCTTTACAAAGTATTTTAAAGGTCTATATAATGACAATAGAGGAAATTGTATTTTTGCAGCACTTTAGCTGTCGCATGAAAAAAATTAATACTTCTTGCCAATTATGGCATGCAATGATAGGATTGAGTCATGGAAATCCTTAATCAGTTAGAACAACGTGTACAGAGCCTTTTAGAAGAAGTTGCTACTGCTCGCGAAGAAAAAAAACGGGCTCTTGTTGATATGGGTGCGCATGCCACTGAGTTGCAGGCACTCAAAGAAGAAAACCAAAAGCTTAAAGAGGCTTTGGTTCAAGAAAAGCAGGTTAGGGATGAAGTTCTGCAACGAATTGATATGTTGTTAGAGCGCTTAAAAGACCTTGGTTAGACTATTAAAACGGGTTGGTGTGATATGGAACAATACAACCTAGATCTACTGGGTCTTGAACTGACTTTTCGTACAGGGGTGGGTAAGGAGCGCGTTGATAGCGCCAAAGCCCTTGTGGAAGAGCGTTATGAAAAGCTAAGGATCAACGGAGGTCGAAGCAGCAGAGAATTTTTGCTGACCTTTTTGGTGCTAGGGCTTGCAGATGACCTGTTGCAATCCAATAAGCAAGTGGATGATTTTGAAGAAAGACTTCATAACTTGCTTTTGAAAATAGAGGAAATGACTTAAGTTTTTTAACTCCCTGGAGAGTTGGTGATTGTCGAATCAGTGCTGACCTTACAAGCTTAAAATTGGGTCTTGAGTACTTGTGCTGTGTGCATGCCGTCAATAGACGGAAGCCTGATGTATTGGTGGAGGGACCCCCCTGGTAATCCAGGTTCTGCACGGACTTCTTCACACGGCACTCTGGGGACTTTTCCATTCTATTCTTTATACAGGCCGCTTGCGGTGTCTTTTGCCCTGCCTTTTTCCTTCCGTGTATGTGCTACGAAACGTTTGTTTTCTTCTTTATACGTTTTTTTATAAACGTTTCGGTGCTTTGTCAGACATTTGTCTGTTGTTATAGGAGGTTTTAGGGATTATGGATGCAATGACATGGGCCGCAGGGGGCTTGTTTTCTTTATTATGCCTTGCTGTCGGTATGTTTTTACAAAAAATGCTTATTTCTAAGCGGCTTGGCGATGCTAATATGCTTGCTAAGCGTATTGTTGAGGAATCGCGTAAAGAAGCCCAAGCGCAAAAAAAAGAAATTTTGCTTCAAGGGCAAGATGATCTTTTTAACCAAAAGCGCGAATTAGAAGGTGATTTTAAAGAACGCGAGCGTGAATTAAAAACCCGCGAACGTAAATTAGACGAAATGGGCGGACGGCTCGAAGAAAAGCTTGAAAAAGCTACCACGCGTGAAAGAGAAATACTTTCCATTGAAAAAGAACTGGCTCGCAAAGAAAGAACTTTGCTAGAATCAGAAGAATATTTGCAAATACGCATAGATGAACAAGAAAAACGCTTACAAGAAGTTTCCGGCCTTACAGCAGATGAAGCTAAATCTCGTTTGTTTGAAGAAGTAGAAGCCCGCACGCGCCACGAAGCCGCTCGTATGATTAGGCTTATTGAAACAGAAGCCAAAGAAACCGCAGATCGCAAGGCTAAAGAAATCTTGTGTAATGCCATACAGCGCTATGCCGGTGATTATGTGGGTGAGCAGACTGTGACGGCTGTAACTTTGCCTAGTGAAGATATGAAAGGGCGCATCATAGGCCGTGAAGGGCGCAATATTCGCGCCATAGAAGCAGCCACCGGTGTTGATCTTATTATTGACGATACTCCGGAAACCGTGATTCTTTCGTCCTACAGCCCTTTGCGCCGTCAAATAGCGCGTATGGCTTTAGAGCGCCTTATCCAAGATGGCCGTATTCACCCCGCGCGTATTGAAGATATTGTGCAAAAATGTGAACAAGAGTTGGACGTTCAAGTACGCGAAATCGGTGAGCAAGCTACATTTGATGCCGGTGTTCACGGTATTCACCCAGAAATTGTGCGTCTGCTTGGCCAATTGCGTTATCGTACTTCATTTACGCAAAACGTATTGCAACACTCTCTTGAGGTTTCTGCTTTGTGTGGCATGATGGCAGCGGAGCTTGGTATGGATATTAAAAAAGCCAAAAGAGCCGGTTTGTTGCATGATATCGGTAAGGCCGTTGACCATGAGGTAGAAGGGCCACACGCACTCATTGGGGCAGACATTGCCAAAAAATTCAATGAAGGCAAAGATATCATCCACGCAATAGCCGCACACCACGAAGACCAACGCCCTTCCACTGCTTTGGCTGTTTTGGTACAAGCTGCGGACTCTTTATCTGGTGCCCGTCCTGGTGCACGTAAAGAGCTGTTAGAGAACTATGTCAAAAGATTAGAAGACCTTGAAGGTATTGCAACGTCTTTTGAAGGTGTAGCTAAAGCGTATGCCATTCAAGCCGGGCGTGAAATTCGGGTTATGGTGAACTCTGAAAATGTGGACGATGATACTACTTATGTATTATGTAAGGATATTTCAGAGAAAATCGAAAAGAATATGACCTATCCCGGTCAAATACGCGTAACTGTTATTCGCGAAAGACGTGCTGTAGGTTTTGCTAAGTAAGACTCCAGCACAATTTGCAGAGAACTTTAAGTAATATCTTGCAAGATTCTTAAATGTATATAAAAAAGCCTCTTTTGTTTTTGGCAAAAGGGGCTTTTTTATGTATTGGCGTATGGTTTTATTTACCAAAAAGAATTTCTTGATAACTTGGCAAAGCCCATAGATCGTCCGCAACATTTTCTTCGAGCAAATCTGCCCATTTGCGAACTTCTACCATGCAAGGGATAACTTGTGCGCAATAATACTCGGCCTGTTCTTTGGAGTAGTCGGCCTTTTTCTGGGCTCCGTTTAATTTTTTATCTAATTTGTTAATGGCATCTTGCATTTTGCGTAAGTATTCTGTTACTTCGGTTAAGGTGGTCGTCACAAAGCTTTGCCCAATGGCTTGCATTTGGGCGCATGTGGAGGCAAGTTCACCTTGATAACGCATGCCTGAAGGGAAAATGATGGTTTTAGCTATGCGCTTTACCAACAAGGCTTCGGAACGGATGCTCTTGCAATATTGCTCAAAGTATATTTCTTTACGAGCTTTGAGCTCCGTACCGTTGAGAACACCTTGGCTTTCGTATAGTTTGATGGTTTCCGGCCAAGTTAAAGCTTCAAGGGCTTCTGGGGTTGTGCGCATATCGGGCAAGCCACGGCGCATAGCTTCTTTATGCCAAATATCGGAATAGCCGTCGCCATTAAAGATAACCGCGCTGTGTTCTTCGATAATATCTTGTATGAGGCCTTGCACTGCGTCGTTGAGCGTTGTTTTTTTGTTGGACAAAGCTTTTTCAAGATAGTCAGCCGCATAGGCAATAGATTCGGCAATCATGGTATTCATAACGCTTAATGGGCCTGCCACAGATTGGCTGGAGCCCACTGCACGGAATTCAAAACGATTTCCCGTAAAGGCCACAGGGCTTGTGCGGTTGCGGTCGCCTGGATCTGCGGGTAATGGGGGTAGGGTGTCTACACCAACACTCATGATACGCTTTCCCTTGGCGCCATGCACTTTTCCTGCTCGGAATTGTTCAAAAACATCGGAAAGTTGGTCGCCTAGGAATATAGACATAATTGCCGGTGGCGCTTCGTGAGCGCCAAGGCGATGGTCATTGCCTGCACTGGCAACGCTGGCACGCAAAAGACCGCTGTATTTATGTACGGCACGGATCATACAAGCGCAAAACACCATAAACTTTGCATTTTCATGTGGTGTTTCGCCGGGATCAAAAAGTGAACCCAATTCTGCATTGCCAATGGAATAGTTTAAGTGCTTGCCGGAGCCATTAATACCGCTGAAGGGTTTTTCGTGCAAAAGGCATTTTAGGCCGTAGCGTTTGGCCACATTGCGCAGAGTAGTCATAATAAGGTGGTTATGGTCAACGGCCAAGTTGCCCACTTCAAAGCGCGGCGCAATTTCGTATTGACTGGGCGCTACTTCGTTATGCCGGGTCATTACCGGTATTCCCAGTTTATAAAGCTCGCGTTCCACATCCATCATAAAAGAGAGTACGCGCTGGGGAATGACGCCAAAGTATTGGTCGCTGAATTCCTGACCTTTAGGCGGCTTTGCACCAAAAAGTGTGCGCGCGCTCAGGTGTATATCGGGGCGAGCAAAATTAAAATTGGCATCGATAAGAAAATATTCTTGTTCAATACCTGCATAAGAAATGATGGGAAGCTCTGTTTCTACATTAAAAATGCGTAAAAGTCGTTTGGCTTCTTTGTTTAAGCACTGCGTAGAGCGTAAAAGCGGTGTTTTTTTGTCCAAAGCCACACCCGTCCAAGAAAGAAACACAGTGGGGATGCACAAGAAAACACCGTTGGGGTTTTCCATAATATAAGCAGGGCTTGTGACATCCCATGCGGTATAACCGCGCGCTTCAAAGGTGGAACGCAAGCCGCCGGAAGGAAAAGAAGATGCGTCCGGTTCACCTTTAATAAGCATGCTTCCTGAAAATTCAGTCACAACGCCGCCATGCCCGTCGGGTTGGATAAAACTATCGTGTTTTTCGGCTGTGGTTCCCGTAAGCGGGTAAAAAATATGCGTAAAGTGCGTGGCGCCCTTTTCTATGGCCCAATCTTTCATCACAGCTGCCACTGTATCGGCAATGGCCGGGTCAAGGCGTTCGCCAAGGTCAATGGTTTTGCGCAAGGCCTTATATACCGCACGAGGTAGGCGTTCTCGCATGATTTTATCATTAAAAACATTGCAAGCAAAAATATCTTGTGGTTTTGTTTCCACAAAATTTAAAGGCGCATGGGTTGGGCGGGAATTGGTGATGGCCAAGATAGCATTGCTGCGAGCCGAACGGGTGGGCATGGCACTCTCCTATGGGCTAAATTTAAAGGAATTTAAAGTTGAAACTAAAAAAGCATGCTATAATAAATAATAAAATCCGTAAAGAGTAGAAAAGTAAGGCATCTGCGCAGGTTATTTTGTGATGTTTTTTTAGAAAAAATAAGATAGCAAGATATGGTAATTTTAAGAGAAAATGTGAGAAAAAGCCATATGTGCTATATGGCTTTTTCTCGAAAGAAAGCTTATGCGGCAGCGTAGGCTGCAAGCTTATTTAGATCTGCAATAACAAGGCGAGATTTTGTGCATCTTGTGATAATGCCTTCGTCTTTTAAGCGGCGTAATATCTTGCCTAGCCAAGACCGACGCACACAGAGCAAGGAAGCTATTTCTTCGTGGGTGACACCAAGTGGTACTTCTAAAGCATTGCCATAGCTTCTTGAAAGCTCAAGCATAAGCTTGCAAGTGTTTGCAAAAGCATTTCCGCCAGCAATATTTATAATTCGACGCATAAAATATAAGTTTTTAAGAGATTGAGCTCGTAGTAAGCTGAGAATGTGGCGGGGATGTTCCGTGGCAAAATGTTCGTTGAGAAAAAGTGATTCAGAAAAAAAGTAAGCTTCAATAGGAGTAATAGCATAAAATGAGTATTGAGAATTGTAGTCGTGTAGGGCTGTATCGTACATAAGCGTGCCTTCACCAAGGTGATACAGCGCTATTTCTTTTTCGGTTTGATCTTTGTAGATTGCTTTGGCTTTGCCGTATTTTAGGTAATAAAAGCCGGATTGGCCATCTTGGGTTGAGGGAATGTGTTCCTTGGGCTTAAATGTCATATACCGCCCAAGGTGCAGCATGCTTTCCCATTCTCTGGAAGTGTCTACTATCCAAATGGGGTTAGCATAAAATTCACGTTTTCGTTCTGAACCTGAGAATGGCGGCCCGTGCGCGAGCCTCGCACTCAAATTCTCCTCATGTACTAAAGGCATTTTAGGGTTGATTGTAGCCATGACAATAGCTCCTTATGGGTTAAAAGTTACATGAATAGCTTATGCATCCTTGACACTGTTTTTTTTAAGGTTTTGGTAATACCTCACCTTATTTCTAGTAATATAGTACTATCTATATAAAAAAGCAAGTGGGTAGGATTTAAAAGAAGGTGTTTGCTCGAATATAGTAATGGTTATTGTTAGTAACTAAATGAATATGTTGGTTTTTTCACATGATTTTTTTTTGAAAATTTCTGCTGTCGAGGGGATTATTGTGGCTTTGGTAAAAGAATTACGGCAAATGTTGCAGTAAGGCGGGAAATGTTTTTGACAGCGGCTTGTACTTTGTCATAAAGGCGACCCATGTCTTCCAAAAACTACGATGCAAAGAGAGTAACTGTCGACTTCTATTTAAGGCGTTGTTTTTATTTGT
>CAYJGS010000057.1:0-3991 GCA_964369505.1 uncultured Desulfovibrionaceae bacterium
GGCACGGGATTGGTGGTATGGGCCGTTTGTGGCTGACCATCGGCATCAAGCATGGCTTCGCAATTGCCGTGATCGGCAATAATAAGCATGCGGCCATGGTTTTTGCGCACGGCTTCCACCAATTTTCCTACGCACACATCCACATGTTCACAAGCGGTAATGGCCGCTTCAAGCACGCCTGTATGCCCCACCATGTCGCCATTGGCCAAATTGCAAACAATCAGCTCATATGTATTGCTTTCTATGGCTTCAATGCAATTTTTGGTGATTTCGTGGCAGCTCATGGCCGGTGCTAAATCATAGGTGGGCACGGTGCGCACCGAAGGGATGAGCTTGCGGTCTTCGCCTGCAAAGGGTTCTTCTCGTCCGCCATTAAAAAAATATGTTACGTGGGCATATTTTTCTGTTTCGGCAATGCGCAATTGCTTAAGCCCAAGCTTTGACACTGTTTCGCCAAGGCCTTCGCGCAAACTTTCTTTGGGAAAAGCCACGGGCAAAGTAAAGCTTGCGTCATAGGCTGTCATAGAAGCCATGTGTAATTTTGGCACTGCATTGCGTGTAAATTCTGTAAAATATTCAAAGGTTAAAGCTTGCACCAGCTCGCGCATGCGGTCGGCACGGAAATTAAATAAAAATAAGCCGTCGCCGTCTTGCAAGTGGCTATTTTCTATGATGCACGTAGGTTTTACAAATTCGTCGGTAATATTTGCAGCATAGTTCTTTTCCATGGCTGTAACAGCAGAAATTTCTCTTGCGCCTTCTGCGTGCACCAGCAAATTCCAAGCTTGTTCTACTCTTTCCCAGCGTGTATCGCGGTCCATGGCATAAAAACGCCCGCAAAGGGAAGCAATACGCGCATGCCCTTTTGTTTTTTCTAAAGCTTTTTCAAGTGTTTTCACATATTCTATGCCGCTATGGGGGCTGGTATCGCGCCCATCCATAAAGCAATGTACAAACACTTCAAGGCCGGCATCCACCGCCACATATGCCAAAGCCACAAGATGGTTAATGTGGCTGTGCACGCCGCCGTCTGAAAGCAAACCTGCCAAATGCAGACGGCCGTTTTTTTCGGCCTTAATATCTTTTATTAATTGCGTATAGGCGGCATTGGTGGTCAATTCATTGTTGGCAAGGGCTAAGTCAATGCGGGTCATGTCTTGATACACCACAGAGCCGGCACCAATATTTAAATGCCCCACTTCGGAATTGCCAATATAGCCTTCTGGCAATCCCACAGCAAGGCCGGAGGCTTCAAGCTCACTGTGTGGGTATTTTGCAAAAAGTGCGTCCATATGCGGCGTATGGGCAAGGCTTGGTGCATTGCCCGGGTCTGCTTTGGCCATACCCCATCCGTCTAGGATAAGGAGAAGCGTGGGCTTAAGATGCATAGGGCTATCCTTCAGTTACAGTATCATCGTCGGCATGTTCTTTTTCGCTGGCGGCCTTTTGGCGCGCGGGTATTTCTGTCCACAATTTTTCCAATTGATAGAGTTCGCGCACAGGTTCTTGAAATACGCTTACCACCACGTCATTTAAGTCCAATAAAATCCATTGACCGCTTTGTTTGCCTTCCATGCGTAAGAATTCAAAATTTTCTTGCTTGCAAAAAAGCTGTACGCCTTCGGCAAGGCTTTGAGCATGGCGCACAGAAGTGGCACTTACCACAAGCATGGCTTCGGCAAAGGTATTTTGGTGGGTTAGATTAAGGGCAACAATATCTTTGCCCCTGTGTTCTTCCATAAAGTTTTCAAGTGCTTTTACTTTTTCCGCAGTGGGAATTGTAGAGTATTTTTTTTTCATTGTGTCACCGTGTGTTTAAGATGTATGAGTCTATAGCGCAAAGTTTGATGAAGCGCAAATGCTATCAGCCTGTTATTTACCCTGACGAAATCCATGGCTAAAATGCTTAGCGTATAAGAGCGATTCTGTGGCAGAAGCTTCTTCGCCAGGCAAAACAAGAAAGAGTGTTTGCCGTGCGAATCCATGTTCTAACACAGTTTTTGCCAGTTGTCCTGCTTGTGTCCACACAAGTTTTTGTTCTGGCCATCCTATGGCGTGGGCGCAAAGCACGGGTGTGTTTTGGGGTAATTCTTTACAAAGTTCTTTTTGTAATTCTTCTGCATGGGTAGCAGAAAGATACACAGCCATGGACGCGCCGGTGCGGGCAAAATGGGCAATGTGTTCTTTTTCGGGCATGGGAGTGCGGCCCGGCATGCGCGTAAATACCAAAGATTGCGTTACTTCCGGCACGGTAAAAGATATGCCGGCCAAAGCCGCTGCAGCACAAGCTGCTGTAATGCCTGGGATAACGCTATAAGAAATGTTGTCTGCTTTAAGCAAGCGGATTTGTTCGCGTATGGTACCATAAAGCGAAGGATCGCCCGTATGCACGCGGGCGCAAATTTCGCCATTAAGGGCAGCTTCTTGCAAAAGTTTATGGCATTCAGTAAGGTTTAAGGGGGCTGAATCTATTATTTTTGCATTTGTATTGGCAAAGTTTAGTATGGCTTTTGGCACCAAGGAACCTGCATAAAGCACAAGAGAAGCTTCTTCTATGCAGCGTTTGCCTTTTAAGGTCATAAGCTCCGGGTCGCCTGGGCCTGCGCCCACAAAGTACACATGGCCTTTGGTAGGTGTGGTATTTTTTTGCATGCTCCATGGTAATTTTTGTGTTGTGCTTTGTCTATCATAAAAACATTGACAAAGAAAAAAGTTTTGGGTAAGCACACAAGTTCCTTGCTCGTACATGGGGTACGGGCCATTCTTGCGCGGTGTCTTATGGTGATTTTTTTATGAAAGACCAATAGGCACTTCCAATCGTCCACAAGGAGTGAGACAATGAGAATATTTGAAACTTTGCTGCTGCTCTCGCCAGAGCTTGCTGCAGACAGTCGTGAGAGCCTTATTTCCGGCCTCACAGCTATCATTGAGCGCGAACAAGGCTCTATGATTCAGCTTGACCCATGGGGTATGCGCGACCTTGCATATCCTGTGCAAAAACACATGCGCGGCTATTATGTGCGCCTTGAATACAAGGCTCCACCTGCTGCCATTGCCGAACTTGAGCGCAACATCCGCATCACTGACGGCATCTACAAATTTGTTACCGTCAGATTGGCCGATGAAGTGGCTGAGGAGGTTGCATAACATGGCTTTTAAGAAAAAATTTGCACCACGCCGCAAGTTCTGCCGCTTTTGTGCCGACAAAGAACTGCCATTAAATTATAAGCGTGCCGATATCTTACGCGACTTTATCACAGAGCGCGGTAAGATTATTGCCCGTCGTATTACAGGCACTTGTGCCCATCACCAACGTGTGCTTACCCGTGAAATCAAGCGCTCTCGTCAGATGGCTTTGCTCATCTACACAGCCACCCACGACAGCACCGTCAAGAAAAAAAGTAATATCTAGGGGGATGTCACTATGAAAATCATTCTCCGTGCCGACGTTGAAAATTTGGGTAAAGTGGGCGACGTTGTTGACGTAAAGCCCGGTTATGGCCGCAACTTCCTTTTGCCACAAGGCATGGCCATGGTTGCAAGTCCTGCAAACTTAAAAACATTTGAACTTGAGCGCAAAAAATTAGAAGCTAAAATGAGCGCATTGCGCACCGATGCTCAAAGCATTTGTGCCAAGCTTGAAGCTCTTGATGTGGTTATCACCATGCGTGTGGGCGAAAATGACAAGTTGTACGGTTCGGTAACTTCTTCTCTCATCGGTGATGCTTTGGCAGCTCTTGGTGTAGAAGTGGACCGTCGTCGTATTTTGCTTGATGCGCCCATCCGTGTACTTGGTGAACACCCAGTGCGTGTACGTCTTTTTGCAGACGTTATGGCCAATGTTCTTGTTAAAGTAGTGTGCGAAGAACGCCACTACGAAGAAGATGACGTTGTTGCCGAGGCTCCAGCCGAAGCTGTAGCTGAAGAAGCTACCGATGGTGCCTCCGAAGAATAAGCCTTTACATGCCCCTGAATCTCAGGACATGTCCGA
>CAYJGS010000057.1:4091-12237 GCA_964369505.1 uncultured Desulfovibrionaceae bacterium
AAAAATACCTATACGCCAAAATCCAAAGAAGAAAGAGCCAACGAAAAGCTGTTGAGCCGTATTCCGCCCCATAGTGTCGAAGCCGAACAAGCTGTGCTTGGCGGTATATTTTTGCGCCCCAATGTTATGAATATGATTGTGGATGTACTGGAAGAGCGGGATTTTTATATGCCGGCGCACCAATTGATTTATGGCTCTTTTTTGGCTTTATATCGCAAATCACGTCCGGTGGATTTGGTATCTTGTGCCGAATATTTAAAAGACCAAAATCAGATGGAAACCGTGGGTGGGGCTGTATATTTAAGCCAGCTTGCCCAAGCTGTGGTCAGCGGCGCCAATGCCGAATATTATGCCACCATTGTGCGCGATAAATCCTTACAGCGTAATCTTATTGACACCTGCTCCGGCATTATAGGCAATTGTTATGACAGCTCGCGCGACATAGAAAATCTTTTGGCAGAATCTGAACAATCGGTTTTTGCCATATCGCAGCGCACTGTGGGTAAGGATTTTAGCGGCACAAGAGAACTTGTAGACAATGTTTTTAAAAGACTTACCGAATTGGCCGATTCCAGAGAAAGCATTACCGGTGTGACCACTGGTTTTACGCGCCTTGATAAAATGACGGCTGGTTTGCAGCGTTCTGACCTTATCATTGTGGCGGCGCGTCCTTCCATGGGCAAAACAGCCTTTGCCATGTGCATGGCCTTAAATGCGGCCATTATGCAAAATGTGCCCGTGGCGGTGTATTCTCTTGAAATGTCAAAAGAACAGCTTATGCAGCGCATGTTAGCTGTGTATGCCAAGGTAGACGTTTCTTTGTTGCGTCAACCTTCTATGCTCAGCGATGAAGATTGGGCAGCCCTTTTTGCCGCCGCCGATGCCATTGGACGCGCTCCCATATTTATTGACGATACCCCATCCATAAGTACCTTAGAATTGCGTGCCCGAACCCGCCGTTTAAAATCCGAACACGGTGTGGGCATGGTTATTGTGGACTATTTGCAGCTTATGCGGGCAGGGCGGCGTGTGGATTCGCGTGAGCTTGAAATATCAGAAATTTCCCGTTCTCTTAAAGCCTTAGCCAAAGAAATGGACATTCCTGTGGTGGCTTTATCGCAGCTTAACCGCAAAGCCGAAGAACGCAGCGACAAGCGCCCCATGCTTTCGGATTTGCGCGAATCTGGCGCCATAGAACAAGATGCTGATGTTATTATGTTTGTATACCGTGACGATGTGTATAAATATACAAAACCTGCCGACAGGCCACCACAAGGCGTTGCTGAAATTATTATAGGCAAACAGCGCAATGGCCCTGTGGGTGTTGCAGAGCTTATGTATCTTTCGCGCTATACCTGCTTTGAGGATTTGGCACCCGATTATTTTGTTGCCGCTTCTGAAAGTCAGGCATAAATACCTCATGAATTGATGCCGTAGGTCTCATGAAACCCTCCTTGATGGACTCCAAAATCGGTCAATTCATGTGCTACATAAATCGGCCATATCATTTGCTACGGACAGATAAAAGAAAACAAGCTTGACAAATAGCCGTAAATAATTAAACTCTATTTAGCATGGTGAAACAACCTAGATGATAGGGGGGAAGTATGACCGCCTTAACCTTTGACACCTTAGAATACAGCAAAGTCTTGCAGGATGCAGGATTGCCACAAGGCCAAGCCGAGGCCATAGCGCAGGCACAAAATAAAGCATTGTTAGAAGTTGTGAATGCTCAAAACTTTGCAACCAAAGTAGACCTCCAAGCAATACGCACAGAACTAAAGGAAGATATTGCTAACACAAAACATGAAATAATAAAATTTATAACAAACCTAGTTGTTGGACTTTTCATAGCCCAGAGTGCACTTTTTGTAGGCATAATGGCCTTTATAAAATAGATATAACCGATTCAAAATACATACATGTTTTCTGCCCGTCCTTACTCACTAGGACGGGCAGACTTCGTTTTGCCCTACGTTCGGCAGGGGGTAAAATCCGCTACACCCCCCAGAAGCAAAATACAGAAGAAAAGGCATGGGGGAGTATCCTTATTTGTCATTTTGCCTTTACCACTTCTAGGAATCAAAAATGAAATAAATATTGCTGTAGGTGGGGTATATAGAGCCCTCTGCATAATTCATTATGTAGAGGGTCATGGAGCGTTGACGCTAGTCAGTGCGACCGAAAATCAAGCGTAGGCGCATAAGGCCGCGAATAAGGGAAAATATGTCCGCTAAATCGTCAAAAGCGTGCGCCAATACTCTGACAAAAGCAGGCAAATTTTGCCTCTCAATAATGCGTTTAGCGGTTAACCGCTTAAAATAAAAACAAATTTGACTAATGGCATGGAGAATGCATAAAGGATGGCATGGTGCCGATGGCAACGCAGGGTTGCCCGCGCAATAAACTTCCAAAAACATCCATCCTGGGGAGGATGCCATGAGTCAACTCGATTATGAAATCAACAAAGAATTAGGCGAATGCTACCTTTTTATGGGCGACCTTGATAAAGCCGAAGAATACTACCGCAAGGCCATCAATAGCGATAATACGCATGTGGCTCCGTATCTTGGCTTAGCCACCGTTGCCGTACAACACGGTAAGCTTGATGAAGCCATGGTGCTTTATTCCAAAGCCGCTTCCATCGAAGAAAGCGACAAAACTTTGGCAGGCATGGGGCTTGTGTTTATGGAGCAAGGCGATCACGAAAAAGCCTATATCCATTTTGAGCGCGCTCTTGAGCGTAATGCCGAAAATATGGTAGCGTTGAATTGTCTTGTACGTGAAGGTTATCAACTTAACCGTTTACAAGATGTGGTGCCTGCGCTTGAAAAAAGCATGCAAGTTTCTTCTGAAACCAGCGCCATTCGTGTGAGTCTTGCCGGCATCTTGATGTCCCTTGGACGTAATGACGAAGCTAAAGCCCATCTTGAAGATGTGCTTGGCCTTGATCCAACTAATGAAAACGCTCGCGACCTTATTGCCAGCATAGCTGCTTAATGTTGCAGTAAATATTTCCCTCCCCACAGGTTTTCCAGCCTTAAGGCATGGGGGACTCACAGGTGACCCTACCTTGGGCTGGAAAATCTCTTTACGGGATTGTCCTTTAGCAGGAGGGATTTCCATGAATAGGGAAAACATATGGCGTATTTTCGTATAAGAAAATACGCCATACCAAATGCTATTCATGGGCGAGCATTATATCACATGCTCTTCTATATAAACGCCTTGACGCAGGCCTTCGGTTTCACAGTGTAAATAAGCCGCAGTGCCTGAATGCACCGTGTGCACCGCTTCGCCTTTGTGGTTTTCAAGAGCATATTGGCCGCTTTTGAGCACCGGCCTTGCGCCACCCGGCAAAATAATACGCACGGCTGCTTCCTGTGGCCATTTGCCGCGCACACTTACGCGCCAAACACCGCTGCGCACTTCTTCCTCAAGTCTTGCAAGCACTGCCACATGGGCACGCACTGCATTTTTAGGGGCAGGGATGATGTTTTGGTGATTGGGAGCAAAAAAGCCGGAACCTTGGGCTCTGGTGGCAAAAGTACTTAGACTGCGTAAGAGTTGTTGCGAAAGTTCCTGCCAAGGCAAGCGCTTTTCTTTAGAGCTACTGCACCAAGCTAGAGCTTGTTTGTAGCTGTCTACCACATGGGCCACATAGCCGCCCGTGCGCATGCGCCCTTCAATTTTCAAAGAATCTATACCTTTTTTAACAAACCAAGGCACATAAGGCAAAAGGCATAAGTCTTCCGGCGACCAAAGAGCCGAAAATCCTTCTTCGCCTTGGGTCACATCCCAAAGGGGCTCGCCCGGGCGCTTTGATTCTTCTAGGGTGATTTCTTGGTCTTTTAGGGCGCGGTATTTAAAACGGCAAGGTTGCGTGCAAGCTCCGGCATTGGCCGCCCTGTCATTAAGCCATAAAGAAAGCAAACATTGCCCCGAAATAGCAAGGCACATGGCCCCATGCACAAAACATTCAAGCTCCATATCAGGGCAAGCTTTTCTGATGGCAGCGATATCTTTGGCTTGCAATTCGCGAGCTAAATTCACGCGCGTGGCGCCCAAATTTTGCCAAAAACTCACACTTGCGGCATTGCAGGTATTGGCTTGTGTTGAAACATGTATGGGAATGTGTGGAAAATGCTTGCGCGCCAAAGAAAAAACACCGGCATCGGCAATAATAAAGGCGTCTACTTC
Organism: uncultured Desulfovibrionaceae bacterium; assembly: GCA_964369505.1. GTDB lineage: Bacteria > Desulfobacterota > Desulfovibrionia > Desulfovibrionales > Desulfovibrionaceae > CAYJAD01. Next base: position 8,292 of record CAYJGS010000057.1, read on the forward strand.
TGCTTTTGCTCCTGCTTCAAGGCTTGCAAGGCTGTTTTGCAAATTGTGCTGCCTTGGTAGGGCATTACAGCAAAAGTACATGGCGACATTTGCTGCTTTTGTGGCGGCGCGTGCTTGCATAAGGCTTTCACCTTCAAAGCCGCGCGAAGCGCGCAAAGAAGCAAGCCCGCCTAAATATACGGCATTGGCACCGTATAAAATAGCCGCGTTCAATTGGTCTGCATTGCCGGCAGGGGCAAGTATTTCGGGAAGTTTTATCATAATATTTGGTTAGATATAGCCAGTTTTTGTTCTGCGTGTTTTGCTTTGAGTTGTTGCATAATGCTGTAAGGTATGCGCAAATCCCCTTTGCCCACACCAAGGTGAATGTGTGGTTTCACATGACCGTGATAATCGGAACCACCAGAAACAAGCAAGTGATATTTTTGTGCCAAGGCAAGGCATTTTTGGCGCGTGCTGGGGGAATGTTCGCTGTGATAGGCTTCAATGGCGTCAAGGCCGTGTTCGCAAAGTTTACCCACATAAGTGTCAAGCCATGTATCTTCGCAAGAAATAAGCCCGGGATGTGCCAAGCTTATGATGGCATTAACTTTTTTTAAGGCTTGCATGGCCTCTGGCATGGGCAAAAGTTCACGCGGTGCATACACTTTGCCCTTGGTGCCAAGGTAGCGGGCAAAAGCTTCGCGCACTGAGGACACATAGCCTTTGTGCATAAGCACCATGGCAATATGCGGGCGCCCCACCGTTTCGCCTTGCGCTGTATTGATAACATCTTCAAGGCTTATGTTAAGGCCCATGTTTTGTAGGCGTGTAACAATAATAGCATTACGTTCCAAACGTTTTTGGCGCAAAAAAGCAAGTGATTTTTCAAGCTCTGTGGCGTCTTGGTCAATCCAAAGGCCAAGAATATGTACTTCGCCACGGTCAGATTCCACAGAAAGCTCACAACCGCGCACCACTTCAATGCCAAGCTTTTTGCCTTCTGCCTCTGCTTCTGGAAGACCGGCCATGGTATCGTGGTCGGTAATGGCTATGGCTGTAAGACCTAAGCCGGCTGCTTTTTGCACCAATTCCTTGGGGCTGTCTGTGCCGTCAGAAATGTGGGTATGGGTGTGTAAGTCAACGTATTGCATAATTTCCTCAAATCGTAACAAAAACATTATACCATAACAGTATGCTTTTTGAAAAGAGCCATTGCATAAAAAAAATATGCGCTAAAAGCTTTGCCTTTGGTTAAGCACTATTATATATAGTGCTCATGACAAATTATGGAAATAAGCTTAAGGAAAATATATGCAAAAAGAACTTTTAGAAATTTTAGCGTGCCCAAAGTGCCGTGGCCGCTTGGAATTGATAGTGGAAAATGATAAAGAAATAGGGCTTTTGTGCAAAGCTTGCGCCTTGCTCTATCCCATTCGAGATGACATTCCCATTATGCTTTTAGAAGAAGCGAAAAAAGTTGAAGACATGCAAACATGCGCATCCTCATAGCTTCGGATTTACACGGCGCTTTAGACAGCGTAACTTTTTTGCAAAAAAAAGTTCAGGCATTGCAGCCTGATTTGTGCTTGCTTTTGGGCGATTTTTTATACCACGGCCCAAGAAATCCTTTGCCAAAAGCGTATACGCCGCAAGATGTGGCCAATGCCTTAAATGAGCTTGAAGTGGAAATTATGGGTGTTCGCGGCAATTGTGATGCAGAGGTGGATGAGAGCTTGCTGGCTTTTGCTCTGCACGAGCAATTGCGTTTGCATGTAGATGGCTATACCGTCATGGCTACGCATGGGCATAAATACGGCCGATATGAGCCGGATTTTTCGTCCATAAAGGCGGGAACCATTGTTATTTCTGGGCACACCCATATGCCGGTGGCCGCAGAATATAATCATGTGTATTGGTGGAATCCCGGTAGCTTAAGTTTGCCAAAACAAGGCTATCCGCGTTCTTATGGCTTGTACGAACAAGCTGTTTTTAGGGTTTTTGATATGGATGATGTGTGTATTTTAGAACACAAGCTTCCTAAAAAAGATTAACGTAATGTAAGGATATAGCGTGCCTTGTATATTGCCTAACCAAACAGATATTTATGCCTTAACCGACAGCAATTTAAGCTTAGGGCGTTCGGTGGAAGAAGTGGCCAAGGCTCTGCTTTTGGCTGGTGTAAAAATTTTGCAATATCGTGAAAAAAAGCTTAAAGGTGCAGACATGTTGCGCGAATGCAAACTTTTGCGCGCCATGACCTTAGAAGCCGGAGCTTGTTTTATTGTCAATGATCACATAGACATTGCCATGCTTGTGGACGCTGATGGCGTGCATGTGGGGCAAGAAGATTTGCCTTTGCCTGAAGTGCGCAAGCTTGTGGGGTCGCAAAAAATTATAGGTCTTTCCACCCATAATCCCGAGCAAGCGCGCGAAGCTGTGCGCCTTGGGGCAGATTATATTGGCGTGGGGCCCATTTTTGCCACCAAGACCAAGGAAGATGTGGTAGCGCCTGTAGGTTATGCGTATCTGGACTTTGTAGCCGCCCATATAAATATACCTTTTGTGGCCATTGGTGGCATAAAAAGGCATAATATTGCAGAAGTAAAAGGGCATGGCGGCGCTTGTTGTGCTTTGGTTTCTGAGCTTGTGGGTGCAGAAGATATTGCCAAAAGAGTTGCAGAAGTGCGCAGTGCCATGCACGGGAAAAAGTAATATTAGGAAATATATATGTCGAAAATACTTAGCAATACAGACCCTTTTCAACCGGATTTTAGCAAAGGTCTTGTGGCAGCCATTGCCCAAGATGCGCAGAGCAAAGAAGTGCTTATGCTTGCATGGATGAATGAAGAAGCTTGGCAAAAAACCCTTGCCACGGGTGAGGTTCATTATTTTAGCCGCAGTCGGCAAAAGCTTTGGCACAAAGGCGGCACTTCCGGCCATGTGCAAAAAGTTACAGCCATTGCCCTTGACTGTGATAACGATGCTGTTATTTTGCATGTGGAACAAGTGGGTGGAGCGGCTTGCCATACGGGCTATCGCACTTGCTTTTATCGTGAACTTAAAGACGGCGCAGTGAATATTTGCGCTCCTGTTTTATTTAATCCTGAGGAGATATATAAATGACCCAGCCTATTTTAAAATTGGGCGTGCCCAAAGGTTCGTTGGAAGACGCCACCATAAATCTTTTTGAGCGTGCCGGCTGGAAAATACGCAAACACCACCGCAATTATTTTCCTGATATCAATGACCCAGAAATCACCGCTTCCCTGTGCCGCGTACAAGAAATAGGGCGCTATGTTATGGACGGTGTTTTGGATGTGGGTTTGGCCGGTCTTGATTGGCTTATGGAAACAGAAGCCCTTGAACATGTGGTGCGTGTTTCTGATCTTGTATACTCTAAATCTTCCAACCGTCCCGCCCGTTGGGTTTTGGCTGTGGCCGGAGATTCTCCATACTATAAGCCGGAAGACCTTGCAGGCACACGCATTGCCACAGAGCTTGAAGGCTTAACACGCAAATATTTTGCCGAAAGAAATATAGACGTGAGCATTTTTTATTCTTGGGGGGCCACCGAAGCCAAAGTGGTGGAAGGCTTGGCCGATGGCATTGTGGAAGTTACAGAAACAGGCACCACCATACGCGCCCACGGCTTACGCATTATCGACGAAATAATGTGCAGTAATACTGTGCTTATAGCTAACAAAGAAGCTTATGCCGACCCTGTACGCAGGGCTAAAATAGAGCAAATCAACTTGCTTTTACACGGAGCATTGCAAGCCGAAAGCCTTGTTTGCTTAAAGCTCAATGCGCCGGCTGCTAATTTAGACGCCATTTTAGATCTTTTGCCGGCGCTAAATTCGCCCACGGTTTCGCCCTTGCGCAATACAGAATGGCTTTCGGTGGAAACAGTTGTGAGCACAGGCTTAGTTCGCGATATTATTCCCAAATTACGCGCCGCCGGTGC
>CAYJGS010000058.1:0-12200 GCA_964369505.1 uncultured Desulfovibrionaceae bacterium
TATTCGAAGCGGGAGACAGAAGTGATAAGTACCATATCCACCGGCACATCATCATGCACACCAACGCTCTTAGTCTTAAGCTTAGCAATCTTATCCACAGTGTCCATGCCTTCAATAACTTTACCAAAAGCACAATAACCCCATCCTTGCATATTGGGGGCTGTGTGGTTTAAGAATTCATTATCGGTAAGGTTGATAAAAAATTGCGCTGTAGCACTGTGTGGGTCCATGGTACGAGCCATGGCAATGGTGCCGCGTTCGTTTTTAACGCCATTATTGGCTTCATTTTCCACAGGGTCCTTGGTGTCTTTTTCATCCATGCGCACTCCAAGGCCGCCGCCTTGGATCATAAAGCCCGCAATAACACGGTGGAAAATAGTGTTGGGATAAAAATCATCGTCCACATAAGACAAGAAATTTGCCACAGTTTTTGGTGCTTTATCTTCAAAAAGTTCTACCAAGATATCACCTGAACTTGTTTCAATCAAAACGGTTGGATTTGCCATAAATAACTCCTTAAAAGATTATATAACAGGCTGCTGCAAAAAAACCATAAAAGTCTTTTTGCAGCAGCCTGTAAAAAAATTGTATCAGCTTCGTTGCAACTATAGCCAAAGCTGTGTTTAGTAATTAATCACGCGGAAATCGTCACGACGATTCTGCGCCCATACAGCTTCGCCAGTTCCTTCAACCAAGGGGTTTTCCTTGCCATAGCTTAAAAGTTCAAGCTGAGCAGGGTTAACGCCCATAAGAGTTAAATATTCATAAGCGGCACGTGCGCGACGCTCACCAAGGGCAAGGTTATATTCTTGGGTACCGCGTGCGTCGCAATTGCCTTCAATACGCACACGAATGCGCGGATACGTTTTCATAAGTTCGGCCTTTTGGCGCAAAATTTCCTTACCCTGAGCGGTGATTTCAAATTTATTGAACTCAAAATGAATACGCCCGTCGGTAATTCTTTGGATGGCACTTTGTTCTTCAGGAGTCCAGCTAGTTTCTACCATAGGCTCACTGCCGCTGGTTTTGCTTGAACAACCAAATCCAAGCCCCATGGCCAACATCAATACCATCAAAAGAGCAAAACGTTTCATACTATCCTCCTAAAATATTTTGTAAGATTAATGTGTAATGTAATAAAAAATAAACATATAACACTTTTCAAGCACATACAACTTTCACCACAAAGCAATGAGGCTGTACATATACATTTTTGTTCCTTATTAGCAATGTGAACTATAACCTAAAAAAAAATTTTCCGCAACACATGCCCCTTGGCAAGTTTCATCCTAAACTTACGAAAATATGCTTACTTATGAACAAAAGAATATAAAACAAAAAAAATCTTTCCTTGACACAGCCCATATAGTTGTATACACAACCTTCTTATGATTTCACCGCAACTAAAAGATTTTGCCGATGGAGCCATTGGGCGCTATGTGGGCATAAGCCATTTCACCATGGCAAGACTTTTCGCAAGAGAATTGCAAAAAGCTGGCATTGAGTTAACTACCGAGCAATGCCGCGTACTTTTTGTACTTTTCATGGAAGATGGGGCAACGCAGCATATGATTGGTCAATTGCTTTGGCAAGAAAAATCAAGCTTAAGCCGTTTGATCAATACCCTTGAAAACAAAGGTTATGTGTATAAAATTTCTTCGCGCAGCGATGAAAGGCAAAAACATGTGCACCTTACAGAAAAAGGTTGGGCCATGCAGGACGTGTGTTTGCAGTGTGCAGCAGATATGCAAAAACGCATTGAAGATAAATTTTCTCCTGAAGAATGGGAGCAAACTATTTTTTTATTACAAAAACTTGCAGAAGCTTCGCGCCAAGAACTTGCCAGCAATTAGGGAAGTGTATTAAGAAAAATGCAATTTATTTGTTGCAAGATATATAATTATTGATATGCTTAGGCAGTATTATTTAAAAAAACAATCTAAAGCGTGTAGCGTATAAATAACAGCGTTCACGGAAGAGGCAATTTATGAAAAAGCAAATAGGCATGTTCCTTACGGGTGTGGCTCTTATGGTTATACTTGCAGGTTGTGAGGAAAAAAACGCACAGCAACCAAAACAAATGCCACCGCCGCTTGTTAATGTTTTTGAAATTAAGGCAGAAGATCATGCCTATAATATGAATTTCCAAGGCCTTACCCAAGGTTCACAAGCTGTTGAAGTACGCGCGCGCGTGCAAGCTATCATCAAAGAACGCCTATATACCGAAGGCGATTATGTGAAAGAAGGGCAAATCCTTTTCCAATTAGAACGCGACCAATACGAAGCAAGCCTTGAAGTGACTTCGGCGCAATTGCAACAAGCCGAACGCGAATGGAATCGTATTCGTCCTTTATACGCTAGAAATGCCGTGAGCCAAAAAGAGCGCGACGCCGCTTTGGCCGCCTATGAATCTGCCAAGGCCAATCACCGCATTGCTCAAATAAATCTTGACTATTGCCAAGTAACTTCGCCCGTTTCCGGCTATACAGGAAAAGAACAAGTTACCGCCGGCAACCTTGCCAATAACGGAACCTTGCTCACTTATGTAAATGATACTGACCCCCTCTATGTAAACTTTTCCTTTGCCGGAACAGAATATATGCGTCATGTGCAATGGGCAAAAGATGGGCGCCTTGAAATACCTCAAAACAATGCTTACAAAGCCAAGTTACGTTTGGTCGATGGAAGCTTGTATCCCATAGAAGGCAAAGTCACCTTTATTGATACCCGCGTGAACGAATCCACAGGTGCTGTGCAAGCCAGAGCGCAATTTGTTAATGAAGACGATACCATCTTACCCGGTCAATATGTGCGCATTTTCTTAGAAGGTGCTGTGCTTAAAAATGCCATTCTCATTCCCCAACAAACTGTGCTCATAACCCAAATGGGTACGCTTGTTATGGTGGTTAATGAGCAAAATATCGTAGAAATGCGGCCCATTAAAATCGGCGCCAATGTGGGACAAATGTATCTCATTGACGGTGGTTTAAAGCCTGGTGAACGTATTATTCTTGACGGACTTGTAAAAGCTCGCCCAGGCGCTCCTGTGACCATTGGCAAGCCCGACCAAGCAGGCGGACAGCCAAGTCAACCAGGCCAGCCCGGTCAACCCGGTCAAAAACCTGCAGCAGATCAAGCCCCTGCTAAGCAATAGGTGTATCCATGTCAAATTCACCTGAAATAAAACCTAATCTATTTGTACGCAGGCCTATTCTTTCCACGGTAATATCCTTACTTATTACCTTGGTGGGGGGGCTTGCCATTTTTGCTTTGCCCATTGCGCAGTATCCGGAGTTAACACCGCCGCGTGTGTCTGTGTCTGCGTCATATCCCGGTGCTTCTGCTCAAACCATTGCCGAAACAGTACTTGCTCCCCTTGAAGTGCAAATCAACGGTGTGGAAGACATGCTCTATATGACTTCCAGCGCCGACTCTGGCTCCGGTTCCGGTAGTATTAACGTATATTTTAAATTGGGCACAGATCCTGACATTGCCCTTGTAAACGTTAACAACAAAGTGAACCTTGCCCAAATCCTTTTACCCGAAGACGTGCGCCGTCAAGGGGTTACGGTTTTAAAAGATTCGCCGTCCATGCTGCTTATTATTGCACTTACTTCGCCAAGCGGTCGTTTTGACTCGACCTATCTTGGTAACTATTTGCAAACAAATATTGTGGATGAAATGAAGCGTATTCCTGGCGTTGGCGATTGCGCAGTTTTTGGGGACGCAAGCTATGCCATGCGCATTTGGCTAAATCCCGATAAACTTGCCAAATACAATCTGACTCCCAGTGATGTGAGCACTGCCATTCAAGACCAAAATGCCCAATTTGCACCCGGTCGTCTTGGGGCTGCCCCAGCAACAAATGATGTGCAGCTTTCATGGCAAATTGATACCCAAGGGCGCTTTGTAACTCCTGAGCAATTTGGTGCAATTATAATCCGTACCGAAGCAGACGGTAGCTTTTTGCGTGTTAGAGACATAGCACGCATAGAAATGGCCGGCCGTGACTATAGTGTTGAAACAGAATTGAATGGTGATACAGCTCGCGGTGCTGGTGTTTACCTTTTACCCGGTGCCAATGCCATCGAAACAGGTAAGCTTGTGCAAGAAAAAATGGCAGAACTTGCCCTGCGCTTCCCCGATGGACTTGAATATGAAATTCCTTATAATACCAATGTGTTCGTAGAAGAATCCATCAATGAAGTTGTAAAAACTCTCATAGAAGCCATGGTGCTTGTGTTCTTGGTGGTATATCTTTTCTTACAAAATTGGCGCGCCACACTCATTCCATGTTTGGCAGTTCCTGTTTCTATTATCGGCACATTTGCCGGCATGTATGCCCTTGGCTATACTATTAACACCTTAACTCTTTTTGGCCTTGTGCTTGCCATTGGTATTGTGGTGGACGACGCTATTGTTGTGCTTGAAAACGTGGAACGTATCATGCGCACCGAAGGCAAAAGCCCCATGGATGCAACAGCTAAGGCCATGCACGAAGTAACAGGGCCTGTTATTGCCATTGTGCTTGTGCTTTGTGCCGTGTTCTTACCCGTATCGTTTATGGGTGGCCTTGCCGGTGAAATGTATAAGCAATTTGCTATCACCATTTCGGTATCTGTTGTTCTTTCGGGCATTGTGGCTTTGACCTTAACGCCTGCTCTTTGTGCCCTATTGCTTAAACCCCATGATGAACACCATAAACCTTGGGCTTTCTTTGTGTGGTTTAACTGGGTATTTGGTAAAATTACCCACCGCTATGTGCGCATAGTGCGCATGTTAAAAGATATGGGCATTCGCAGCATGCTTGCCTTTATACTCATGCTTTTTGCCGTAAGCTGGCTCTTTAAAGTGGTGCCCACATCCCTTGTGCCCAATGAAGACCAAGGCTATATCCTTGGTATGACTATCTTGGCTGACGGAACAACTCAAAGAAAAACTGCTGATGTTCTTGAAAAAATTGAAGAACAAATGCTGGCAAATCCTGCTGTTGCTAATATCTTTACCATCACAGGTATTGACCTCACTTCCTTTAGCGTTAAGAGCAATTACGGAACATTCTTTACCATGTTAAAGAATTGGGAAGAACGCGGCCCTCATGAAAGTGCCGAAGCTCTTGTGGGGCAAACCTTTGGCATGGGTATGGGTATTCCAGAGGCCATGGTCATTGCCTTTAGCCCACCGCCTATCCAAGGCATGAGCACCACCGGCGGCTTTGAAGGCTTTTTGCAAAACCGTGGCACAGATTCTTTGCAACAGCTTGAAGCTTGGGCAAAAAAACTTGCGGAAGAAGCCGCCAAACGTCCCGAAATAGGTTCTGTGCGTAATCTCTTCAGTACAGGTGCGCCACAATTATATGCCAACCTTGACCGCGAACGTGCCTTAGCGCAAGGTGTGAGTATATCCAGTATATTCGCAGTGATGCAATCAAACTTTGGCACAGCCTATGTCAATGACTTTAACTATGGCGGCCGTACCTACCAAGTGCTTTTACAGGCAGACAAAGAATTCCGCATGTTGCCAGAAACTCTTGCGGATCTTTCCGTGCGCAACAACAAAGGCGAAATGGTTCCCCTAAACGCGCTCATTACCCTTGAACGTCGCGTGGCACCGCAAGCTGTAACGCGTTTTAACGTGTTCCCCGCTGCACAGATCATGGGCGATCCTGCACCTGGCTATTCTTCCGGCCAAGCCATTGCCGCCATGGAAGAAGTGGCCAAAGAAATATTGCCACCTGATTATGCCTTGAACTGGTCAGGCTCTGCCTTGCAAGAAATTCTTGCAGCAGCTGATACCACTGTTATCTTTGCCTTAGCCTTGCTTATGGTATTCCTTATCCTTGCAGCACAATATGAAAGCTGGGCTTTGCCCTTGGCTGTTTTGACCGCCGTGCCCTTTGGTGTTTTTGGGGCTCTTGTGGCCACATATATGCGCGACTTATCCAACGATGTATACTTCCAAGTGGCACTCATCACCTTGGTGGGCTTGGCGGCTAAAAACGCTATTCTTATAGTGGAATTTGCTGTTGAAGCTTGGCGCGGTGGCAGAAGCCTTGATGTGGCGGCCATGCACGCTTCGCGCTTGCGTTTTCGTCCTATTATCATGACCTCGTTGGCCTTTATCATGGGTTGTGTGCCCTTGGCCATCAGTGCAGGTGCCGGCGCCAACAGCCGTCACGCCATCGGCACAGCCGTTATCGGCGGCATGGTTGCAGCCACATGCATAGCAACACTTTTTGTGCCATACTTTTTTACAATCATTATGAAGGCTTCCTTGCGCCTTAAGGGGCAAAAGGATCCTCACGCCAATAACACACACCACGAAGCAGAGGAGATATAATGTTGAATTTTATTGCTAAAAAATGCCGCCCCTTGGCAATTCTTGCGCTTTCTGTATGGGCGCTAACTCTGTCCGCATGCTCTTTTGCGCCAGATTATGAAAGACCGGCCATGGAAACACCGGAAGCTTGGCTCAACGTAAAATTAAGCGAAACACCGTTGGAACAAGATTGGTGGAAACGTTTTAATGACCCTGTGCTCACAGCACTTATCGAAGAAGCGCTTAAAAATAACCAAGATTTGGACGAAGCTTTAAGCAAAGTGGACAGCGCTGCCGCCCAAGTGGGACAATCACGCTCTGCCCTCTTCCCCAATATCAATGGCAGTGCCAGCGGTACACAAAGTTTGAGCAGCACCGTTGGGCCTAATAGTACATTTAATTCTTACAGAGGCTCAAATGGTTTAGAGCGTAATACTTTTAACTATCAAGGCGCCCTTTCTGCCGCTTGGGAATTGGATTTTTGGGGTAAATACCGCAATAGCTTTACGGCATTAAGCGACATACTCATGAATACCAAAATCAAGTATGAAGCTTTGCGCCTAAGCATTGCCGGACAAACGGCGCAATCATACTTTGCCTTGCTTGCTCTTGATATGCAGCTTGAAACGGCAAAGCGCACTTTAAAAACTCGCCAAGATGGCCTTAAAATCTATGATATTCGCTTTAACCAAGGCGACGTTACCGAGCTTGACCTTTTGCGCTCTAAAAGCGAAGTGGAAACAGCCAGAGCCAGTATGCTCCAAACCATTGTGCAGCGTGATGCCGCCGAAGCTTCCCTTTTTGTTTTGCTTGGTCGCTCACCGCGCGAAATTATGGAAGGCACCGTCACCCGTGGTGAAAAAATTGAAAAATTACCCGCACCACCTGTATTGCCAAGCGGTTTACCCTCTGAATTGCTTTTGCGCAGACCGGATATTCGCGCTGCAGAATACGCCATTATGGCTTATAATGCCAACATAGGCATAGTCCGCGCCGATTTCTTCCCATCCATTAGCTTAACAGGTTCCTTTGGCACCCTAAGCACTAATGTGGCTCAACTATTCACAGGCCCTGCCGGCATGTGGAGCTATGGCGCTCAAATAGCCTTGCCCGTACTCGACTTTGGCCGACGCTGGTATGCTGTGGAAGATGCCGAAGCGCAAAAGCGCGGCTCCATTGCCTTGTACCGCAAAACCGTACAATCAGCCTTTAAAGACGTGCGCACAGCCTTTACAGCCCAACGCGAAGCCAGTGCTATTGTAAAAAGTATCCAAGCTCAAGTGGATAATATGCGCAAAGCCTCAGAACTCGCTCGCCTACAATACGATAATGGCTATACCGACTACCTCACCGTGCTTGATGCAGACAGACAGCTCTTTACAGCAGAATTGCAATTGGCTAATGCCATGCGCGATCGCTTAAACGCTGTGGTTGCCGTGTGCATGGCACTTGGCGGCGGCTGGCAAGAACATACGGCTTCCATGGAACCAGCAGAAGCTGAAGAGAAATAATTACATAGAGTATAATAAAAAAAGGGAGGCCGTGGTCTCCCTTTTTTTACACCCTCATTGCAAAACTCGATTATTTATAGCATGTTAAGTTGACATTATTTATGTAATAGCGCGTCAGCGCCAACCTTCCCCCCTTGCCGAAAGGTTATAAGGGGGGTGCGCGGAGCAGGAGCGTTTAGCGGATGCGATGCGTGGGGGGATCCCTTCCGAGCTTCCGCTTTTTTGCCACATTACAAAGACACAAAGAAAGGCTAACTTATCTTATTGTTAGCAAAAAAGCGGATGGTTGGTTTTTGGTTAATTTTAGGGATTTTCAGATTTTTCTATGCGCACAAGGAAGAGGGAATTTTTCTGCGTAAATGTACTCAAGTACATGCGTACAAGAAAAATTTCATCTGACGCAGTGCGCATAAAAAAGATGAATTTTGCTAAAGTGTGCAAAAGTAGCGCAATAAGCCAAAGGCTGCGCTTTCACCTCTCCTTAAAAAATAGGGAAACTTACTAAATAAGGCTTTGCGTGCGTAATATATGCAAAATAGCCTTAGCACATTCTTCTGGCGACATGGTGCCCACGTCAAGCGCACAGTGAGAGTGTTTAGTATACAGGGCAGATCTTTCTGCAAAAAGGTCTTCAATGGTTTGCCCGGGGGCGATGGCAATGCCGCGTTGCGGGTTTCTGGCTATGCGTTCTAAAATAGTGTTAATATCTGAACGCAGATACACTACAGGCCCTAAGGATTGCAAATGCTGCATGGCTTTATCTCTATAAACCACACTGCCGCCTGTGGCGATAACCGTTCTAAAAAGTCGCAAAGAGCAAATAACATGCCCTTCCATCTCCAAAAATTCTTCCTTGCTCATGGCATCGGTAACTTGCTGTAAAGGCACACCGTATAAAGATTCTATAACAAAATCTGAATCCACATAGGCCCATTGCAATTCTTTGGCAAGAGCTTGCCCTACGGTGGATTTGCCAACACCCGGCATTCCCACAAGGGTAATACACGGCACTTTATGGCTTTGCGGCGCCATGGGAGTAAAATCTTCTGGCATATTATTTCCTTGTATAAGCTTTTATTTATTAACTTTCACCAGCGTAAAATCATTTTTTTGCCAAACTATGTTTCCAAGTTTTTCCAGCGCATCTCTATCTTCTGGCCTACGGCTTAAAATATAATCGGCGTGGCGTTCTAGCGCCACATCCATATAAGCTGTGGGAGAAGCCGCAACAGCGTCTTGCATGGCATACCAATCACGCAGTTTTGGTACATTTTTTGCGTAATAATAAATACTTGGGTCTTTCCAGCTATAGGCAAGAGCGCGCAATGCCTTATAGCGTATGGCTCTGTCACCGGCGGCATCAAAAATAAGCGCGTCTTTTTCGGTATATTTTTGTATGGCATCAAGCATTTCTTTGCGCTCAAGCTCTTTGGCATAGGCCAGTTCATAGCGGGTAGTATCGGCTTTATTCCAAAACCAAAGGGCGCTTTCACGCACAATATCATTCTGACCACCCAAGAAAAGCCCTACCCAAAGGCCGCACCACAAAAAGGCTATTAAGGGGCGCCATTTCTTTTTATGCACACCAACATAGGACCATAATGAATTAAAAAACATAAATGCCAAACACATGGCAAAAAATATCCAAAAACGTAAAGCGCGTATGAGGTCAAATTCTAAGGGATGCCGGTGAAAGGCGCGAGCCACTTCTTGATCAATAAAATATAAAACACCGCAAATACCGGCGCCCAAAGCCCAACAGCGCACTAACTTGGCTCTGTTTTTTTCTTCTTCTGTACCGTGAAAATATAAGAATACAGAACCACACATGGCCACCGGCAAGAGCAACAATCCAAAGGGACTTATAAAAAATCTCAAAAGCCCGTCATAATAGTGAGTAAACTCTAGATTATAGCGCACCCTCAGTACTTCTTGCAAAAAACTGACATCCGAAGCGCTAAGCTCTACACCGGCACGTAAAAAATTGAGAGCAAAGGGAATCATGGGCAAAAGAAAGCAAAAACCGCAAGCTATTGTCCAAAAAACATGTGGCCAGAATTTTTTTTCTTGAGGTTTACTGAACAGAAAACCGAGCCAAAAGCCCATGGCAGCGGGCAAGGCACTGATGGAATGAATATACACCATACAGCCCATGGCAAACATAAAAAACGGCCACCACTTAGGTTTTTTGGCTATATAAAAAGCTAAAGCCACAAAGAGCGCGTATAAAGCGGCAAAGGTACTGCGTGGTACATAGTCCACAAGCCCATTGCCCCAATATGTGCCCCAAGGCATCCAATATATTTGCCCCATAATTATGGTAAAAAAAATGGCCTGCCACCGTTGTTTGAGCAAAGCCATACCAAGCACATAAAAAAATAGAGTATGCAAAAAGAATTGCACACCCGTTAAGCTTACATAAGCAAGACCATAATTTTCACCTTGCGCAAGCAAACTTACCGCGCGTGTCATCACTGTGGCGTGCACAGCGTATTCCTCGGCATTGCTATAGGCAAAATCTTTGGCAAAAATATCAGGATGCGCCATGGCCGCTGCCATGCCGGCATAATTTTCAGCATCGGTGGTAAGCACCACTCCGTCTATAGAAAAGCCCATTCTTCCCACGTGCACAAAAACAGAGAGAACGAGAATAACCAAAAAAACCGTTATGTCGAATGTATATTTTTTCATGTACTCAGTATAATTATGGAAATTTTAATGTTTTTTTTTTACAAAACATGCTACAGCGAAACCGCTTGCACGCGGTTTCTTAAAAATTTCCACGCCGTATATATACGCGTTTTATAAAATCAGCTGCTCTTCATATTTTTTTCTAGGGAAACAAATTTAAAAGCAAAGCAAGGTTTAGCCATCACATCAAAACCATTATCACTTATTTCTTTAAAATAGTCCAACTCAGAAGGATAGAAAGTTCCTGAAAAAATAACAGTATCTCCCACTTCAAGTTCACTGATTTGGTTATGTAAAGGAGAATCTTTTGTTATTAAGGTGTGCGCGCTGTTTGCGCTGGGGCGCAGAGATTGCGGCGCCAATTCTATTATAGGGCCAAGCGCCACAGCAAAATAAAATTCGCCTTTCTCATTTTGTTGTTTATATTTTAGAGTGCCCACCCATTTTTTTACCGCATACTCAGAAACAAAACTCTTTATTTCTTGCCTGCGTTTCATGCGCAAGGGAAAATTATTTGCATGACCCGCCAAATAACCACTTTTATTTGGTGCTCTCACATAACTTTCTGAATACTGCCCTATTATTTTAATAAATTGACGCTCAGCCTTAGGGATAATCAATACCTTTTCTGCAGGCGGCAACAGCACATGTGCTGAAGTCCAATACAAAAAACCGCCCAAAATAAAAAAAACTACGACTCCCAAAATAATAAGAAAGTAACGCACTTTACCGATACCAGAACTATATAATTCTTCTGAAATATTCGCACTCATACCAACCCCCAAAGACAAAAAAAGAAACGTTCTTCAAACAAAAAAATGAATCCGTTGACCTTTGTCAATATGTCGATACTACGAAACTGTGTTGCTTACAGCACTATTAGAAAGCTAACAACACTTTTGGAAAGCCTGTTGACCTTTTACAGGCGCTACGCTTATACTCAAAGCGCATATGGGAAAGAAAAGGTATTAACGCATACCTTACGATTTGACAGTAATTGCTTTTTTGAAACCTTGCAAGAAGAAATACAAAAAAGTCTTTTAAAGCAATTCTCACAAACATATAAGCCTGTAGATAGCAAGGAGTTTCTGTGCAAAAATTACAAAATATCCTTCAAAAATTAAACCCACATGTGTTGGCTTGGCGACGCGATTTCCACACATACCCTGAAACCGCATGGCATGAATACCGCACAGCTAGCAAAGTCATAGAAGAACTCCAAAAGCTTGGCTATTCGCCCATTATGGGTAAAGCCGCCGTACATCAAGACAAGGCAATATCACCCACAAAAGCAATCGATACCCAAAAAAGTGCCCAAGAAAAATCACGAGCCATTACTCAAGGGGCCAAACCTGAATTGGTACAAAATATGAGCGAAGGCTGTACTGGGCTTTGGGTAGATATGCACTTTCCCCATAATGCTGCCGATACTTCTCACCCTAAAAATACAGAAATTTTAGCTTTTCGCTTTGACATGGATGCCAATGCCATTTTGGAGTGCCATGACTTGGAACATCAGCCCACAAAACTTGGGTTTGCTTCACAAAATCCACACATCATGCATGCCTGCGGACACGATGGACACGTGGCCATAGGTCTTGGCCTTGCCCATGTTTTGCACCATATGGCAAAAGAATTACACGGCACCGTGCGCTTGATTTTTCAACCGGCAGAAGAAGT
>CAYJGS010000059.1:0-2441 GCA_964369505.1 uncultured Desulfovibrionaceae bacterium
GGCACACATGCTCTTGTAGCCAATGGGCATAGGCTTCGGAAACTTCGGCAATGGGCAAGGCCACAATGCAGGGAACTTCGTAACTATGGGCTTTTTCAAGAGCTTTTTGTAGTGGCAAAAAACCTTCCTTTGTGGTTTTAAAAAGGCACAAGCATTCTTCGTTTTTTTCTAGTTTTCCTTGCCAATGATAGATAGAGCGCATGTGCGGGATTATATTGGCACAAGCGGCCAGTTTTTGTTCCACTAAATTTTGGGCAATAGTTTCAGCTTCTTGCATGGAGCTGAATGTGGTATAGACTATATAGTACATATGCTACTCTCTTGTTTTTTGTTATTCTTGCATATCTTTTGCATTTTGGATAGACACAATATATGCAAAATATACGAAAAAGAGCCTTGCTTGTACAAGAAGCTTTAAGACAAAAATATCCGGAACCGGCTACGCATCTTTTTGCCGAAAGTCCTTGGCAATTGGTGGTGGCGGTGGTGCTTTCGGCGCAATGCAAAGATGAATACGTCAATAGGGTCACTCCGGCATTGTTTAAGCGTTGGCCAGATGCTGCATCTTTGGCCACCGCTTCCCTTGATGATGTGCGCGAAAGTATTCGCACTTTAGGCCTGTATAATACCAAGGCCAAAAATATCATTGCGGCTGCTAAGCATGTGATGGAGCAGTGCGCCGGTGAAGTGCCGCAAGATATGCAAGGCTTAATGCGTTTGCCGGGTGTGGGGCGAAAAACGGCCAATGTGGTGCTTTGGACAAGCTTTGCCAGCAATGAAGGTATTGCTGTAGATACGCATGTGGGGCGCATAAGCTATCGCTTAGGGCTGACCAAGAGCTACGATGTGCGCGTGATAGAGCAAGATCTTATGCAGCTTTTTCCCCGTGATACGTGGGGTAAGGTTAATCACCGCATGGTGTGGTTTGGGCGCGATGTGTGCGATGCCAGAAAACCTCTTTGTGCTGTATGCCCCATGCAAGACTTTTGCCCCAAGGTTTTTTGGGAAAGCCCTGCCAAGGGTGCGCGGAAGGCTCAAAAATTGTCGCAAAAATAATTTTATCGATTTAAGATGCCTTGTTAGAAATAAATTTTTACAATAAGCCGACAAACTTGTAGGCTTGTAATTTATGCTAGCATTTAAAAAGGGCTTGTGATAATATTCGCTATGAAAATGTTTTTGTTATATAATAGCACGTTATGCAAAGGAAATGTTTTTTTCTAGACAGTAGGTTTGCTTTGCAAAGTGTTAATGCTATGCAATAAAAAAGAATATTTATGGCACGTGCAGGTTGTTGGTTGATAGTGATATGTTGAACATATGTTGTATGCAAGGAACTCTATAACAAAGGAAGGTCTGTAATGGCAGATAAAAAAACGATAGACTATAATGAAGCTGTGAATAATGTGCACATTATGGCAGATCGATTAGCAAATTTTTATTATTTCACGGTAACAAATTTAATAAAAGAATTTGGAGAAGAAAAAGCTGATGATCTCATCACAAAAATAGTAAGAGATTATGGCTTAGACTGTGGCCAAAAAACAAGACTTTCGGTGGAAAAAGCAGGCTATGAGCCTGTAATGGAAAATTTCAAACTCGGAAAAGACCTTCCGACAGTGGGTTGGAAAAATGAAAAATATGACACGAATGACACAAATTCTCAAGCCACAGAATGTAGTTTTTGTCCTTTTGCCAACACTTGGAAAAAACTTAATTTTGAAAAATGGGGAAGAAAATATTGTTTAATTGATCAAGCAAAATTCGAAGGATACAGCAATGGAGATTTAGACTGTTTTCATGATAAGAATTTGCTGGATGGCGATGATGTTTGTATTATAAGAGTTGTAAAAAAATAATAATTCTCATGGAAGCAACATTGTAATCTTGTATGTATTTTTCCGAATTCTTACATAGTGGAGTGTAGATTGAGAGAAGAAAATTTAAACCTAGTCCATGACATACCAGAAGAATAGGTTCACGTTATAAAGTACTAGAACTGTACAACAAAATGAAATGTTTATGGCACATGTAGTTTTTTAATCAATAGTGATATATTGAACGTATGGTGTGCGCAAGAGGCTCTACAGCGAAGGAAGTGTGTGATGATAGATGGAAAAAAAATAGATTATGATGAAGCTGTGAATAATGTGCACATTATGGCAGATCGGCTAGCAAGTTTTTATTATTTTACGGTGACAAACTTGATAAAAGAATTTGGAGAAGAAAAAGCTGACGATCTCATCGCAAAAATAGTAAGAGATTATGGCTTAGACTGTGGCCAAAAAACAAGGCTTGCGGTGGAAAAAGCAGGATATGAGCCTGTAATGGAAAATTACAAGCTCGGAAAAGACCTTCCGACAGTAGGCTGGGAAAAAGGGAAATATGACACTAATGACACAAATTCTCAAGCCACAGAATGTAGTTTTTGTCCTTTTGCC
>CAYJGS010000059.1:2541-12080 GCA_964369505.1 uncultured Desulfovibrionaceae bacterium
TGACACTAATGACACAAATTCTCAAGCCACAGAATGTAGTTTTTGTCCTTTTGCCGACACCTGGAAAAAACTTGACTTTGAAAAATGGGGAAGAAAATACTGCTTTATCGACCAGGCAAAGTATGAAGGGTACAGCAATGGAGATTTAGAATGTTTTCATGATAAGAATGTGCTGGATGGCGATGATGTTTGTATTGTGAGAGTTGTAAAAAAATAATAATTCTCATGGAAGCAACATTGTAATCTTGTATGTATTTTTCCGAATTCTTACATAGTGGAGTGCAGATTGAGAGAAGAAAATTTAAATCTAGTCCATGATATACTAGAAGAAATTGAAAGCAGCAATATACCTGTAGGTGCCAGCATGCTTTCTTTAAAAATTAATACTTCTCAGGCAACTATAGGACGTATTTTGCAAAACCTAGACTATAAAGGTTATTTAGAAAAGCAAAGCAATAAAGGAAGAGTTCTCACAGAAAGTGGAAAAAACTATCTACAATCCATAAAATTATCACAAAATGTTAAAGAAAATACTGAAGAATTAATCAGAGTTTCTTCGAGTACAGATAAGTATTTTTTATTAGATGTTTTAAACACAAGAAAAATACTAGAACGAGAAACGGCCTATTTAGCTGCGCAAAAAATCACCAAAGAACAAATTATTGAATTAGAAAAAATTATTGATAAGCAAGATTTTGAAAAGATGGCAAAAAGAATAGGAGAAAACGAAGATTTGCGTTTTCATACCATGATCGCCAATATTTCAGGAAACAAAGTAATTGAAAAAATTTTATTGCTTATTTTAACACAGCATAATGTGTACTTAAAGCTTTCCTATATAAATAATCAGACAGTGCTTAATACTAAAGGACACAGAAAAATTATAAAAGCGCTTGCGCAAAACAATCCCGATCTTGCTGCAGCCTGTATGGTGGAGCATATTGAAACTGTAATAAAACATGTAATTAAATATTAAAAATTCTTGTTGCGCTGTGTCTTTAAATTTGGTTAAAAAGTGCTATGAAAAGGACATTTTCATATAATATGGCATATGTAAGTTCCGATAACATTTCTTAAAAAATGCATTTCTTTGCAAATCAATAAAAAATCTATTTCATGAGCAGTCTTTATGGTGAAGCCGATTTGCTTTGGCGACCACACCACACGCTCTAAAAAATCACTCAAAAAATACAATATATTGCACGCAAAAAATGTGAATTTTTATGCGTATTTTTTAGAAATACGTTGACAGGGTCAAGATAGCGTGCTAGCTTGTCATTAATCTCTGATGAGTAATGTGTGTTCATCGGTGAGTAATGAATGAGCATTTTTGATAAGTCAACATGTAATGAAGGAGATAATATGAGAGGGGCAGATGTTTTAGTTGAAATGCTAATCCAGCATGGAGTGCAAATTATTTTTGGAGTTCCAGGGGATACGAGTATGGCGTTTCACGATGCGCTTCGCTTGCGGCAAGATAAAATAACCTATGTTATTTGTCGTGACGAAAGAGACGCAGCGTATACAGCAGATACATATGCACGAGTGACTGGAAAACTTGGCGTGGTAGACGTTCCAAGTGGTGGTGGAGCCCTTTATGTTGTGCCTGGGGTCAGCGAGGCGAACCTGTCTAATGTTCCGCTGCTATGCATTGCTTCTGAAATAAATATGAGCAGTGAAGAAACAAGCGCGCTCACAGATTGTAATCAAGAACAATTATTATCGACTGTGACTAAGTGGAATAGCAAACTTAAAAGCACAAGCTTGATACCGCATATGGTAAGAAAAGCTATCAGAAAAAGCTTAACCGGTGTACCTGGGGCCACAGCTCTTTCTTTTCCAGAAAATATCTTGCGCGAAGACTATACCGGAAAAGCAGAAGATTTAATAGCGACATCGCATATAGAAGACTTAGAGTCGTTTAGATCTGCTCCTGTTGCAAGCGATGTTGATACATTTATCACTCTGCTGCATGCCGCTAAAAACCCAATCATTATAGCTGGCGGCGGGGTGCACTTGTCCCAAGCCTATGATGCACTTGATGCATTTGCCAAAAATTATGCAATACCTGTAGCAAGTTCTGTGGATGGCAAGGGAAGTATCAGCGAATATTCCCCGCTCGCTATTGGTACCATAGGTGCCAATGGTGGTTCTGCAGAAGCTAATAGCGTGGTTAAAGAAGCTGACTTAATTATTGTCTTGGGTTGTAAAATGGACAATGTAACTTCAGTTGGAAAGGCAATTATAAATAAATCTGCTAAAATTGTGCAAGTTGATATTAGTGATGATATATTGTGCAATAATATTAATACTGACTTACCGATTATGGCAGATATAAAACAAGTGCTCATGGCAATGAATAAAATGCACGATGCAAAAAATGCATATGATGCTAAAAACGCAGAATGGTGCCAATTTGCAAAAGCACAATTAGACAGTAAGTTTGAACGTGTAGCAAAAGAGCGTGAGCGTACGTCTGAAAAAGTTATTGCAAGCAATGTTTTTGAATATTTAGATAAATATTCCAATGAGAATACGGTTTTTGTTGGAGATGCAGGCACTCCAACACCTTATATAGCATCTTATGTAAGAGCAAAAAAAGCAGGAAAGAATTTCATTTTACCTCGTGCTCATGGCGCACTTGGTTTTGCCATAGGTGCCTCTGTTGGAGCAGCTTACGGAAGACCTGGCCAAAAAGTTATTTGCGCATTTGGCGATGCAAGTTTTGGCATGTCCATGGGAGAACTTGAAACCATTAAAAGGTTTAACTTGCCCATAGTTCTTGTGAATTTCCAAAACGATTGCTATGGCTGGATTAAAACCATACAATATTTGTATTATGAAAAAAATTATTATGGAGTTGATTTTTCACCCATAGATGCTGTAAAAATTGCTGAAGGCTTTGGCATAGAAGGGCGTCATATATATAGCAATGACGCTATAGAAGATGCAGTAAAATGGGCTTATGCTGCAAACAAGCCGGTTCTTTTAAACTTCATAACTGAATCCCCTGAAGAGTATGTACCCCCTGTACAACAATGGGAAGCTGATGCGGCAAAACCTGCAGATCAGCGTAAAAAATTAGTTTATTAAATCAATGGTATAATGGATGCACCAAGTTTACTCGTGATTTAATCTGTCTATCAATAAAATTGCAAAACAAGGAGAATGTGGTAATGAAAAAATTTGCAACTTTGCTTTTAGGATTGTTGATGTTGGTTTCCCTTACAGGTTGCTTTGACGGCGAAACAAAAAAATTCCCTGAAAAAAGTTTGGAATTGATTATTCCTTGGTCTGCGGGAGGCGGAACGGATGTTGCCGGTAGATTGTATGCAAGTTATATTGAAAAAGAATTGGGCCAAACAATAAATGTTTTAAATGTGCCTGGTGGAAATAGTGCTGTGGGCGCTGTTCAGGTTAAAAACTCCAAGGCAGACGGCTACACTATGTTGCTGTTAACCTTAGATATTTTAACTGTTGAAGCCCAAGGCTTAGCACCAGTAGGCTATAAAGACTTTAAATTATTAAGCACCTTTACAACACAACCCACCGTATTGGCTGTAAGAAAAGATTCAGGTTGGAAAACCATAGAAGACTATAAAAAAGCAGCTTTAGCAAATCCTGGTGGATTAAAAGTTGGCACCAACGGTGAAGGTGCTGCGTGGCACCAAGGTGGCGTTGTGGCAGATAATGAAATGGGCACAAAAGTTACCTATGTTCCTTATACAGGCAGTGGCGAACAAACTGCAGCATTGTTGGGCGGTCATATTGATGCGGCGTATATTTCTTATAACTCTGTGGCATCGCATGTAAAAGAAGGCACTCTTGTAGCACTTGGTGTTTTAACAGCCGACAGAGTTGCAAGTTGCCCAGACGTACCCACTTTTGCAGAATCTGGATACAGAGTTATCTATAGTAGCTGGAGAGGTCTTGGTGTGCCTAAAGATACCCCAGATGAAGTTGCAGAAGTTTTAAGAAAAGCAGCCAAAGCTGCCTTTGATAATGAAGAATTTCGTAAAAAGTGTGAAGATGCTAAAATTGATATGTGGTATACAGATCATAACGCATTTATGGAATTCTTAGCATCTTCGTATAAGGATGTAAAAGGAGTAATGACGCAACTTGGCTTTGCAAAATAATTAGTCGACATCTGAAAAAAGTAATAAAATTCTAAAATAGAAAAACTTTATTAGGAAATAGTAATAAAAAAATTGCCAGAAGGAAGAGCACGGAATGCGAATTTCTGGCAATTTTTGAAGCTCAAAGATGCATTTTTCAGGCTAATTAGGTTTTTTTAAAGGTGGTGATGACATGGCTATAAGTGATATAATCTCTGGAATTGTATTTTTAATACTTTCTATAGCTACTTATATTATGACACTAAGTTTTCCCCATGTGGCTATTATGGGGTCTGGGCCTGAATTTTACCCTCAAATAATATCAACTCTGCTAGCAATAGTAAGCATTGTTATAATTATTAGGGGAATTTTAAGAATTAGAAAAAAACAAAATTCAGGTTCTATCTACATAGGAAACTACAGAAGAATTTTGTGTATCTTAATATTTACGTCTATCTACATCTTACTGCTTGATTACTTGGGTTTTGTACTTTCAACCTTTATGTATTTAGGTTGTATGATATGCATTATGCAATCAAGTATCAGCGATAAGAAAATATTAACAAAAAATTTTATGGTAGCAGCCAGTATGACGCTTGCATTATACATTATGTTTGATGTGCTTTTTGGAGCTTCGTTACCAAGCGCAAACATCTTTTAGGTGGTGTAATATGGATTTTATCATACAAGGTTTTGGAGCACTGATTAGTCCAATAAATTTTTTGCTAATGATAGGTGGCGTGTTCTTAGGAACAGTAGTGGGGGCTATCCCCGGATTAACTGCTACTTTAGCCATTTCATTACTCATACCTTTTACTTTTGGTATGGAAGCCATTCCTGCTTTGGTGTTACTATTAAGTATTTATTGTGGCGGGATTTATGGCGGATCTATAACTGCTATTTTACTGCGTGCACCCGGTACTCCGGGTGCCGCGGCAACCCTTATTGATGGTTACCCCATGGCCATGGCAGGCAGAAGCGGCGAAGCTGTGGGTATTGCTACCATAAGTTCTGGTATTGGCGGATTTTTGAGCGCTTTAATCATGATATTTTTGTCTCCACAAATTTCTAAAATGGCGTTAGAATTTTCTGCTCCTGAATATTTTGCCCTCGCTGTATTTGGATTATCCGTAATATTCTCATTATCTAAAGATATATTAAAAGGGATTGTTACAGGCTTATTTGGTTTGATGTTGGGCGCTGTGGGCATGGATTTATTAACTCCCTTCCCGCGTTTTACCATGGGAGTTTCCAACCTTCTAATTGGTTTTGAATTATTACCGGTAGTCATAGGCCTTTTTGCAATAGCCGAAGTATTTAGATTGGCAGAAGATTTTGTCAGCGATCAGCAAACTTTAGATAAAGTCGGCAAAGTTTTACCTTCAAAAGAAACCGTTAAAAAATTAATTCCGCTTTGGTTGCGCTCTGGCGTTATAGGCACATTCATAGGCGCCTTACCGGGAGCAGGAGCTAATATTGCGGCGTTTGTATCGTATAATGTTGCGAAGAGAACATCTAAAGAGCCTGAAAAATTTGGCACCGGCGTTGTTGAAGGTGTTGCAGCCCCTGAATGTGCAAATAATGCCGTTACTGGCGGCGCTTTGATTCCCATGTTAACACTTGGCATTCCGGGTGATGCTGTTACAGCTGTATTACTAAGCGCATTAACAATACAAGGATTTCAACCGGGGCCTTTATTGTTTAGGGACCACTTAGACATAGTATACCCCATTTTTGCATGCATGTTACTGGCAAATATAGTTCTTATCGTTCTTGGTTTGTCGGGTGTAAAGATTGTAGCTAGAATTGCTTTGATCAAAAAAACGTATTTAGTGCCTGCCATTGCCATATTTGCACTTGTAGGATCGTTTGTTTCTTCAGGAAATACTTTTGATATTTGGGTGGCTTTTAGTTTTGGTATCATAGGATATATACTTGGCAAGCTGCAATATGATGTTGCTCCTATTGCTTTGGCAATAATATTAGGGCCTTTAACAGAAACTTCTTTAAGGCAATCCTTGATTATGTCAAATGGAGACCCCATGATTTTGATTAACAGGCCAATAAGTGCAGTTTTATTAATAGTAGCAGCAGTATCAATAATTTTCACTTTAATAAATCAATCAAAAATGAATAAGAAAATTGCGCAACGGAGTCAAAAGTAATAATATTTATTTGGAGAAACAATGGAGAAAAGTAAGGATCCATATAAAGACAATTTGCTTTTAGATGATATTTATTTGCACAAAAGCGATATAACAGGCAATCTCAAAGTTGTGCTCAACGGCATGCTGGAAAATAGAGGCATGCTTCTTATGAACACCAAGTCAAGAGCTTTATGCAAAAATGAAATACATGAGCTTATTTTAACGGACTATGTAGACGAAAAACACCCTAATGTTGTGGACAGGATTTCTTATCTAGGATTTGTCGAAATTGAAGAAGGCGGTGTAATTCTTGTGGGCGACGAAGTTTTTCTGGAAAATAATTTCATAGGAAAAATACACGGATTTGACGAAACCCACTTTCCAAATCATTTAAATATAATCATTAAATGTAATGAAAGACAACTTTCGACGCAGCTAAACGCTTCTGTAGGACAAAAAATTACCATAAAGGGGCGATAATTTTTTATAATGAATCTGACTTTGCTCCATAATTAATAGTGTTCAACCACGGGCTCTGTATTTTGTAAAAAAAAGATCACTTTGCCCACCTCCGACTTGCCAGGAATTTGCATACTGTGTGCGCATTTCTGGCAAGTTTTTGTTTTTGCAGTGAAACGTTTCCATTGCAAAAAAAATGTAAATTCCTATTGACTTTTTTTTAAAATAGAGACAGTGTGAACTCGCTGTCTGACATGTTAGCATGTTAGGGTGTTACCATGCTAGGCTGCCAGTATGCTCGCTTAATGGTAGTTTGGTAAAAATGTGATCTTATGGTGTTTTATGTATAATGGGATAATGTTATGGCAAAAGTAGCAAATACAGCTTTCACACACGATAATTCTTTGTCATTAAAGAGTCTTGTGGCCAAAGAAATTCGGCACAGGATAATGACAGGGCAGTATGCTTTGGGGCAAAGATTGTCGGAAAATCAACTATCCCAAGATTTTAATACCAGCAGAGCACCTGTGCACGACGCGCTTTTGACCTTGCGTAATGAAGGCCTTGTGGAAATTATCCCTCAGCGTGGCTCTTTTGTCTTTGATCCAAGCATGGAAGAAATACACCTTATGCACGAAGCCAGTTGCGCTTATGAAGTGGGCGCTTTGTCGCTTTCTCTTGAGCGCGCGCCGCAAAAACTTGTAAAATACTTGGAAAAATATTTAGAGCAAATGAAAAAAGCTGGCGATAACCATCAAAAATGGACCAGCGCCGACAGAGATTTTCACGCATCCATAGTACACGCAGCTGATAATGAGCATTTAACCAAAGCCTATGAAACTATTAATGCGCGCACAGCCGTGCTCATTTTTCACAGCACCTTAAGTGAGGAACGCATCGAAACTTCTTTAGAACAGCACTCTGATATCATACAGCATATAAAAAAGAATGATTTCAATAGCGCAGCAAAACTGCTCCAACTAAATAATACGGGATTGGAGAAGTTTGTTATAAAATAGATTTTTTTCATAATCTATGGAAAATATCTAAAAACAATAGTTTATGGGGTGTGCGTATGCAATATCATATGCGCCCATAGTAAATAGCAACAATATAAATGTATGTCGCTTCAATAGCTTTAGGCGAGATGCAGAAAGGAGAACACATGCAAGATAGCACCAATCAAAAAAGCATTCAGCGCGGCAAAGAAATGTTCGCCAGTATTTCTGGTGAAAAACCTTCTTTGTTTAATAAGGCCGCTTGGATGGGCAAGGTTATGGACTGGAGTATGCAAAATGAGCAGTTCAAAGTACAAATTTTCCGCTTTGTTGACGCCTTCCCTTCACTGACAACACCAAAGCTGCTTACAGATCATATAAAAGAATATTTTGGCGAAGAAAAAGATATGCCGGCCTTCCTTTCTGCCGGCGCAAAAGTTGCCGGAATGTTAGGATCTTTTGGCGGAGGTATGCTGAATAAATTTATTTCCGGCAATATCCATGAAATGGCCAAACAATTTATTGTGGGCGAAAACACTCAAGATGCCGTAAAAAATATCATTGCATTACGCAAAGAAGGCTTTGCCGCTGTGGTGGACGTACTTGGCGAAGCAACTCTTTCGTACAAAGAAGCCGATGATTATGTGAACACCTACCTTGAAGTTTTGGACGCCATGGGTAAAGAGCAAAGCAAATGGTCAGCTCTTGGTTCCAACCCCTCAGCCAATGCTGATTGGGGTCACGCTCCCAAAATTAATGTGGCCATTAAGCCAACAGCCACATTCTGCCTTGCCAATCCTCAAGACTTTGAAGGTTCTGTAGTTGGCATCTTGGAGCAAGCCCGCAAGGTTTGCCAGCGCGCCGTAGAAATGAATGCCTTTTTCTGCATAGACATGGAATCTTACAAGCACAAAGACATTATCATCGAAGTATATCGCCGCTTAAAGCTTGAATATAAAGACTATCCTTATATCGGTCTTGTGTTGCAAGCGTATTTAAAAGATTGCGAAAAAGACGCTAGCGAATTGATAGATTGGGCACGCAGCAATAATACCCCCATTTCCATTCGCTTGGTAAAGGGAGCTTATTGGGATTATGAAGTTGTAAAGGCAAAGCAAATGGGCTGGAAAATTCCCGTATGGACTATCAAGGCCGAAAGCGATGCTTGTTATGAACGCGTTGCATATAATATTTTGAAAAACAATGACATTTGCCACTTCGCTTGCGCATCACACAATGTGCGCACAATTTCTGCTGTTTTAGAAATGGCCAATGAATTAAATGTTGATGAATCCCGCTATGAATTCCAAGTGCTGTACGGCATGGCCGAACCTGTGCGCCGCGGTATTTTAAAGGTGGCAGGACGTGTGCGTTTGTATTGCCCTTATGGTGATATGGTACCCGGCATGGGCTATCTTGTGCGCCGTCTTTTGGAAAATACAGCCAACGAATCCTTCTTGCGTCAAAGCTTTGTGGAAGAAGCAAGCCTTGAAAAATTATTGGAAGATCCAGAACTTACCGCAAAACGCGAAAGAGAAGCCTTGCAAAGCAAGCCCAAAGTGGAAGCTAAGGTTGAAGGCTTTGGACCTTTTGTCAACGAGCCCATGGTAGATTTCACTCGCGCAGATCACAGGGCCGTCTTCCCCGCAGAAATTGCCAAAATCCGCGCTCAAGCTCTTGGTAAAACCTATCCCTTGTTCATTAATGGCAAGGATGTGGAAGTAGCTGATAAAATACCCACTTTAAACCCTGCAAAGCCTTCTGAAGTTCTTGGGCATGTATGCCAAGGCGGCATTGCCGAAGTGGATATGGCTCTT
>CAYJGS010000060.1:0-2081 GCA_964369505.1 uncultured Desulfovibrionaceae bacterium
CCTGTGTATAAGCATGACTTTGCCGTTGCCCATGTGGACCATTGTTTACGCAAAGAAAGTACCGCCGAAGCAGAAACTGTTTTGGCTTTATGCAAAGCTTGGGATATTCCTTGCGCCATACATAGGGTGGATATTGCAAGCAAAGCAAAGCACCATCAAGAAGGTATTGAAGAAAGATCCCGCAAAGAACGCTACGCTTTTTTTGCTGATCAATTACAAACATTTAAAGCCGATGCCATTTGCCTTGCGCACCATATACAAGATTTACAAGAAGATGTTTTTATGCGGCTCATCCGTGGTGCTGCTTGGCCGGCCCTTGGTGGCATGGTGGCTTATGATGCAGAAAGGCGTATTCTGCGCCCTCTCTTGCTGCAAGAACCTCAAGTATTACGGCATGTATTACAAGCTGCAGGGCTTACATGGGCAGAAGATGCAAGCAATGCCGACACAAGCTATATGCGCAATCGCATGCGCCATACACTCTTGCCCCTTGTGCATGCCGAAAACCCTTCCTTTTCGGAAAAAGTAAAAAATGTATGGAGCTTAGCTCAATGTGACCACGAACATTGGCAACATATAATCCAAGAAATTTGCGAAAAATATTATGTGAAGAATATAGAAGGAAAAGTTCGCTTACCTGCTGCTTTGCTTAAAGAAAAAGATAAGGCTACACGTTTACGTTTATACGTACACGCCTTGCGCATTTTACGCGCGCATATAGAAAACAATCATATCCACGCCCGCACAAGCACCCTCTTACAATTAGACGCAGCTCTTGTGGCAGGGCGCGGCGGTACTGTATTTCAATTACCCGGTAAAGTGACAGCACACATTCACAAAAAATCTGTTATTTTCACACACAATCCATAATTTTTTTAGTGCTGCTTGATATATTCTGCCAATCTTTGCATGGCTTTTTGCAGATTTTCCATGGAATTTGCATAAGATATACGCAAAAAACCTTCTGTTTGCGATCCAAATTCACTGCCTGGCGTAATGCCAACATGAGCTTTTTCTAAAATATCAAAGGCTAATTTCACCGAAGACCCGTCAAATTTCTTAGCAAGGTTTTTGGCATTGATGAGCACATAAAAAGCTCCTTTAGGTTCTACGGGAATATGAAAACCAAGTTCACGCAAAGCTTTTAGCACATATAAGCGGCGCTCATTATATATGGCACGCATATTTTCCATATCTTTTTTTGCCATTTCCAAAGCACACACACCGGCCCACTGCGCCATGGTATTGGTACTTAGAAAAAAATTCTCCATAAGCGCTGTAAGACTTTGCACATAGGCTTTGGGCACAATGGCATAGCCAAGCCGCCAACCTGTCATGGCATAAGCCTTGGAAAAGCCGTTTAACACTATGGCATTTTCTGTGTATTCTAATATGCTATGGTCCTTACCTTCATAGCTCAGTCCATGATAAATTTCGTCAGAAATAATAAGCGGCGTGATACCATTATTTTTTACGGCAAAATCATTACAAACCTTCACAAGCGCTTGCATTCGTGATTCTTCCATAACAATGCCCGTGGGATTGGTGGGAGAGTTGATAACCAAAGCCACAGTTTTGGCATTGATGACCTTGGCCACGTCTTCCGGTCGAAAATGGAAGCCTTCTTCCTCATGCGTAAGCACTTCACGCACTCTTCCCCCAGCATAACGGATAAAATTACCGTAGCACGCATAGGCAGGATTAGAAACAATTACTTCATCTTCTGCATTAAGTATTGCCCCAAAAAGCATGAACAGCGCGGGAGATGTGCCCGGAAAGATGAATACTTGTTCAGGATCAACAGGCACATTGTATTGCATAAGATAATGTTTTGCCACAGCCTTTCGCAAGGGCAAAATACCCTTAGAAGCCGTATAGTGCGTTTGCCCGTCCAAAAGAGCCTTTTGCCCTGCCTCTATAATACAAGAAGGTGTATCAAAATCTGGTTCACCTATTTCTAAATGTATTATATCAGCACCTTGAGCTTGCATTTTTTGTGCTTTTTCTAATATTTGCATGACCAAAAAAGACGAAACACTTGAGCAACGCTCAGCCAAAGAAGGCAATGACATATGTACTCC
>CAYJGS010000060.1:2181-12059 GCA_964369505.1 uncultured Desulfovibrionaceae bacterium
ATTATGTGGCTAAAGCTGTGGTGATGATAATACTCACAAACCAAACAACGCAACGAGTTATCCAAGGGCTTGCATACAATCCCAAAGCAGTACGCCGTAAGGTTAAAGCAAATCCAATGGCAGAACCTATGGCATAAAATACGAAAAATCCAATGCTTGCTAAAAATCCGTGCTCTATACCTAAGGAAATGCCGATAACAAGGGTGATAATACCGGGCAAGCACGATGTTTGCTGTGATAAGCCACCAAAACCTTGGCCGGCATTGCCAAAACCATAGCTTCTAAATGTATAACCACGCTGTGCATGCTGTTTTTGCTCATGCCCATACGAATATTCTTGTTGTGCATGCCCTGTACTAACAATTTCAGCTTCAATTATTTCTGTTTTTTCATTATCTTGCTTTGTATTGTGTGGCATTGCTTCCACATCAATAACAGCAGAACAATGAGGACAGGAAGACGAAAAACCGGCTCCTTCTTGACCGCAATGCTTACATTTTTCCATATATATTCCTTTAAAAAATAATACTTACAAAGAAATACGCGTTAATCTTGCCATTTCCAATCTTTTACACGTATTTCGATGGAAGATATTCCATTATAATTATTAATAAATGGTGTATAAGCAAGGTACACATATTTTCCCTTGCAACTTTTTGGAGCATGCGTAGCTATACGCCAAGCTTTAGCTTGCAAGGTGATACCCGTACTTTCATCCAAGACTTCTAAATTTAAATTATCATTATTCTGCCCAAAATTTCGAGCGTTTTTTACCAGTAATTTGGGCGAAACAAATACAGGTTCAGCGTTAGCCATACCAAAAGGCTGTAATAATTCAAGTTCATGCAAAAAATCTGCATTGCACGCCGTAGCAAAATCCAAAGGAGCATCCACAGTTAACTGTCGCAAAGGTTTGGTATCACCAATTTTTTTGTATACAACGTCATTAAAACCTTGGCGTAGTTTCTCAATATTTTCTGGCAAAAGACTTAAGCCGGCCGCCAATTTATGCCCGCCAAAACCAAGCAATATGGGAGCAAGTTCACTGATACCCTCGTATATATGAAATTGCTTAATAGAACGTCCGGAACCTTTTACTATACCATTACTATCGCACAAAATGAGCACAGGACAATTAAACTCATCCATAATACGTGAAGCCACAATTCCAATAATTCCCGAATGCCAATGCGCTCCGTAAAGAACAAGACCATGGGCTTCTTTTTGCATAAGCGCTTGTTCTCTTGCTTCTTTATGTATTTGCTCTTCTTCTTTTTTTCTATCAGCATTCATGGCATCAAGCTCAAAAGCCATGGGAAGAGCTGTATCAAAATCTTTGGCGCGTAATAATTGCACAGCTTTAGCTGCATGCCCCATACGCCCGGCAGCATTAATACGCGGTGCTAAAGTAAAAACCACTTGGCTGGCTCCAAGCTTTGCTGCTATGGCAAACTTACACACCTTTTTTAAGGCAGCAATACCTGGCCTATTGGCTGTTGCCACCATAAGTAGACCATTTTTTACTAAAATTCTGTTTTGCCCTTGCAAAGACACCACATCTGCCAAGGTGCCAAGAGCTACCAAATCAAGCACATGGCGCATATCGTATTTTTGCTTGAAATGCTTTTCTAATTTGGTGTTTACCGCACACATAAGAAAAAAAGCTACCCCAACACCTGCTAAAAAAGGGCAAGGGCAAGGCGCTAATTGAGGATTACAAATGGCATGGGCCTGCGGCAATTCTTCCGGCGGCAAGTGGTGATCGGAAATAATAACTGTCATGCCCCTTTCTCTGGCATAAGCAATGGCTTCATTGTCAGAAATACCACAGTCCACCGTAAGCAGCACTTCTGCTCCAACCTCTATAAGATCGTCAATTCCTTGATTATTTAGTCCATACCCTTCGGTGGCACGGCTTGGTATGTGCCATAAGGCTTCAACACCATGCCCTTCAAGCACATCAAGCACAAGGCATGTGCTTGTAATGCCATCCACATCATAATCACCCCATACGGCAATTTTTTTATTGGCAATAATACAAGATGTTAAAATTTCAGCAGCTTCTGGCAATCCAGGCCATGCATCCAAGGGAGAAAGCAAGCGGAGGTTTGGCGATAAAAAGTCGTGTATTTCTTGGTGATCGTTGAATCCGCGGGCGCGCAAAATACGCAAAAGAAAAGAAGAAATTCCCAGTTCTTCAGCTTCTTGAATATCTTTTTGTGTAGGAACAAAAGGTTGTTCGTCAAAAGATTTTTCCGGTTCGTCAGCAAAGCTAGCTGAAAACACCTGTTCTTCATCTGTCGTATTTTGTCTGAATATCCAATTTTTCACTACAAATACAAATCCTTATTGTAATACAAATTATGTTATTAAAGCGTTTTTGGCTTTTTCTTCAAAGTTTTTAGGTATAAGGCCTTTTTGTAACATAAAGTTTAAGAATTTTTGCCCTGTTTCATGGTCTTTTTTCAATTCTAAAGCCTGTAAAAGGTGTTCAGAGCAATTAGAATAGTCTTTCATTTCAAAATACAAACGAGCCACATTTAAGAAAAGGTTTTCATCATTTTTTGTAAGGTCCAAGGCTTTTGTATAATACGAAATGGCCTCTGCAAACATTTTTGTTTTACGCAAAGAAATACCAAATTCATTAAAAAGATGCTTATGTTCCGGGCTAAAAGTTGCTTCAAGATTGAGCAGTCTGTCAAAAATATTCTTAGCTTTTTCGCCTTCGTCACGCTGTAAATATGTAAGACCAATGCCAAAATTTGCCCGAATGTTTTCTTCATCCACACTTAAAACTTCATCATAGCTCATTTCCGCCGAAAAATTTTCACCCTTTTGTCTGTGCGTATCACCTTCGTCCAAATCTTTTTGCATTTGCATCATTTTTGGAAAAACAGAGCTCATATAAAATTCTGGTTCAGGCGCATATTTTTCCATAAGTTCATCGAGAGTTATGCGGCGCTTTGGCCCGGATGGCACATAGTTGCTGTTCAGCGGTTGGCACTCCAAGCTACCGTCGGGGCAATTTTCTATAAACCAAAAACTCTTCTGCACAGTACGTCTGGTGGTGGTGCCTGTACCAATTTTCTTGATTTCTTGAGTAGAAAACACGCCTTTAATACGTTCTACATTTCCATTGTTAGCCATATTATTTCTCTTGATATTTTAATAAATTACTATGCGTAAGTTCTTTCCATTTGTAGCAAAATTTCTTTTGCTGCCAAGCAAGGATTTTCAGCCTTAGTAATAGGTCGGCCAATTACCAAAAAGTCCGAACCTTCAGCAATGGCTTTGGCCGGTGTCATAATACGTCGTTGATCGTCTTTTGGTGTGGAAGTTGTCAACTCTGGCCTTATGCCAGGGGTTAAGCATAAAAATTCTTTTCCACAATGTTTTTTAATAGTGGCGGTTTCATGTCCAGAACTCACAACGCCATCAAGCCCCCAACTTTGAGCTTTTTGCGCTAAATCTAAAGCAAGTACACTCACATCTGCATCATTCAGGGGTAATTCCCCTTGTTCCATACTCGTTAACACAGTCACACCAAAGATGAGGGCACGTTCAGAGGTTTTGGCAGCAGCATCATTAGCCGCTTGTATGGCAGCCTTTGCCATTCTTTCACCACCTTGTGCGTGAATGGTTACCATATTGGCACCAATTTTTATGGCAGAAAGCACGCCTCCGTACACTGTATTGGGAATATCGTACATTTTTAAATCTACAAAGACCTTAAAACCTAATTTTTTTAAATCCTCTACGATACTTGGGCCTGCGCAGGCAAACAGTTCAAGTCCTACTTTAAGCCAAGGCACTATGTCTTGCAACTCTTTAGCAAGGCAAAGCGCATCTGCAGGAATTTGCGTATCTAAAGCAACTATGAGTTCGGCTTTTTGCATTATAAGGTCTCGCCGCTTTCATCCCCAAGAATATCTCGTACCAAATGGGGGCGAAATTTAGGGCTTAAAGTAGAAGCAATATAGGCGGCGCGTAGCTGATCGTATGCAACTTCCAAGTCATCATTAATAATCCAATAATCAAACCATTGGGCTTGGCTTATCTCATACGCTGCATTGCGTATGCGCTGATTAATAACATCTTTATTATCGGTGCCGCGATTAACAAGCCTTTTTTCAAGAATTTCAAGACTTGGCGGCATAATGAATATATACATGGCAGAAGGTAAGGTTAGGCGCAACTGTGCAGCGCCTTGTATATCCACATCAAAAATAACATCTTGCCCTTTTTCTAACATTTCTAATGTTGGAGCCAAAGGAGTACCATAAAAGTTACCGTGCACCTGAGCCCATTCGGCAAAAAAACCCATATCTCTTTTTTCTTTAAATTCCATAACAGACGTGAAGTAATAATCTTTATTATGCACTTCACCTTCACGAGGAGCACGCGTTGTATGCGAAATAGAAAATCCAAAATGTGGAAATTCGCTTAAGAGCCTTTTTACAAGAGTGGTTTTTCCAGCTCCGGAAGGAGCACAGATAACTAAAACCATACCATTACGTTGCACAGCTGACATAACATTTTACTCCTATGATTTATTTTGCATGTCCAAAGAAAACTCTGTATCGTGCAAGAATCTTTGACTAATAGTTTCAGGTTGAATGGCAGACAATATCACATGGTTTGAGTCTGTTATAACAATTGAGCGTGTTTTACGCCCTTGCGTTGCGTCCAAAAGCCTGCCTTCTGCTTTGGCATCTTCACGCAAACGCTTCATAGGTGCTGATGAAGGGCTCACAACAGACACAACACGCCCTGCCAGCACGTAATTATTAAATCCTAAGTTAATGAGTTGTTGCCCTTGCATAATATTCTCTGTACATTTTTTTATTCAAGATTTTGAGCTTGCTCGCGGCATTTTTCAAGTTCGTTTTTAAAATCAACAACTATGCGTGATAACTGCACATCAGGTATTTTATTGCCGCATGTATTTATTTCTCTGAAACATTCTTGTAATGTAAAATCAAGTCTTCTGCCAACGTCTTTACCTTGAAGTAACAGTTCGTTTAATCTTTCAAGATGTGTGCGCAATCTTGTTATTTCTTCACTCACATCAACTTTGTCAGACAAAATAACCACTTCTTGCAAAAAACGTCCTTCGTCCAGTTCAAGCCCTTGTTGCTGCAATAAATCATGCAATCTTTCACGCACAGTATTAATACGCTCTTCTTTAATTTGCGGCACTCTTTCTTCTATAATTTGCGCCCATTGTTCCGCGCGTAATATGCGTGACTGCAAATCAATGGCTAAAGATTGCCCTTCGGCTGCGCGTGATTCATTCCAATCGTCAATGGCCACAAGCAGACCTTCTTCTAAGCGCGAAGCCAATTCTTCTTCAGCCTCATGTCCCATATCTCCCCACAAGGGGGGTATACTCAAAAGAGCATTATAGTCTGGAACAAAAGCTTCGCCACGCTCTTTTGCAAGGGAATAAAGCGCATCTAACATGGCAGAAGCTTGACTCACATCAAATTGCGCCTGACGCGCCGCATCAGCCCCATAATGCAGCATAAGGCTAATGTCCACACGCCCTCTAAAGGCATGTTGGCGCAAAATTTTTTCTAAACGTGCTTGCACACTACGCAAACTACTAGACAAATGCCAACGTATATCCAAATGCCGCCCATTGACACTGCGTATTTCCCATTGTTGGGTCATATGGCTATTTTCAACAAGGCAACGGCCAAAACCTGTCATACTACGTAACATGAGTATCCTCTACGTAACTTTTAGAAACGCTTTCACTTTTACGCTATAATGCATTTTGAGTAGCTTTCAGTACCAAACAGCAATTTGCCACAACGGCACAAAAGAGTGCAAGTTCCAATAACATTCTGTATAAAACTTGACTCTAAAGCATCATGCAGTCAATTGCAAGAAAGCTCTTCTGCAATTTTCTTTTATTATAATCACACGGATTATTTATTAAGATTTCGCTCATGAAAAACCGCCACTGCCACAAGCACCACCGCAACCGCCGCCTGTTCTTTGCATCATGGGGTGTACAGGCCCTACTTTATAAGGAAACGCGCCTGTTTTTAAAGGACTTGGAGCAGATATTTCTCGCACCACATCCGCAGATTGGCAGTGAGGGCAAGGGGGCATTTCTTGATTATGGGTCAATTCTTCAAAGTTTTTTTGGCAACTTTGACATTTAAAATCATACAGAGGCATAAAAAATCCTTTCTAAAGTTTTTATTATTGTTAGGCATTGCATGAAACAAAAGCACACCCATGTATCCATAGATGTGCTTTTATTATATACCTTAAAAGCGTTATTTTGTAATTTTCAAGGGAATACAATGCAGGCTTTGGCTTTGCTCTTCGGTGCGCCCCAATTGCCATGTTATGCTATCTGCATTCCATCCAAGCTCTGTGGCAACAGCTTTGGCAATGCCAGCGGTATTAATTATGGGGTGACGCTGGAAAACTTGGGGTAAACCATAAGTAAGACTACATACAAGACATTTTTCTGGTCTTTGATGTAATTCAAAAACAAGCTCAGCATTTTCTTCTGCAACAGAACGTAAAGCAAGCTTTATATCATACGCACCTTCTTCTGCTTCACCATAAAGGGCATCAAAAAATGCGTCGGTACGGTCAATCGGTAACAAAGTATCCAGAAAATCTTGTGTGAGTGCTACAGCCATCATGCCTTCCTTATTGAGTTGATTTTTTTGTATTACATCTTGCTACTGGAAACATAGTTTATTTTTTGCAAAATGACAAGCTCATAAGAGCATTTATCCAGCCTATTCTGTATTTTTTAAAGCTCTTATGTGCGCATCAGTAAGTCTAATACCTTGCTTTTTTGTATTAAATGTCGAAAAAGAAAAATCTTTGCACAACTCAAGGGCATGTATGTCTTGAATACTTTCGCGAAAACCCGCCAAATATGCAAGCAAGCCCAGCACACGATGCGCAGAAACACCTGCATGGCGTAAAGCCTGTAAAGAAAGACTGGCATGGCGCTTGGCTAAACGCTGCCCTTCATTGTCAAGCAAAAGCGGTACATGCGCATATTGCGGTATGTCATATCCTAATAATTCCATGAGATATAATTGCCGTGGGGTGGAAACCAATATATCGCTTCCTCGCACAATATGTGTTACCCCTTGTTTAGCATCATCCACCACCACAGCCAATTGATAGGCTATAACACCGTCTGAGCGACGCAAGGCAAAATCCCCGCCGCAAGATTCAAGTGTATACACTTGCTCACCATACACAGCGTCATTAAAGTATATGGGGTCGCATTCTTTTGCCGAACAATTAAGCCGCACACAACTTTTTTGCCCAAGAGCGTCTTTGGCAGCCCGCTCTTCCACTGATACATGCCGACACTTTCCCCCATACAGCGCTCCTGCATCGTCCACATGAGGTGCGTAAGCCATGCTGCGTAATTCCTTACGCGTGCAATAACAGGGGTATATATATTTATTATCTTCCAATAGTTGTAAAGCCGTTGCATAGGCAGACTGCTGTGAGCTTTGATACAAAATTTCGCCGTCCCAATAAAGGCCAAGCCAGCGCAAATCTTCTTCAATGGCCAAGGCATATTCTTTGCGCGAGCGTTCAGGGTCAATATCTTCCATGCGCAGATAGAGTTTTCCTTCTTGCGAACGCATTTGCACAAAAGCCCACAAAAAAGACCAGGCATTACCCAAATGCAATAAGCCCGTAGGGCTTGGAGCCAATCGGCCTATACAAAATTTTGTTGTGCTTTCCATAAAATATTTTTGCATAAAACACATGAGATTTAAAGTATAAACATACCTTGTAACCATATTTATATTTTTTACATGCTTGACCTGTGTAGATATAGAGCGTTATGTTTCCTTGTGCAAATGGGTAACATTCTCGCATCTAAAATACGAACTGTTGCTTCATACATAATTAAAAAAACTGCAAAAATAAGGAATATTTTTGTGTACATACAAAGTGACGAACAAGCCATTGCTTATTTGAAAAAAAAAGATAAAAAACTGGCCGCAGCCATAGATAGCATTGGTCATTTGCAAAGAGCGGCAGACGCAGATCTTTTTTCTTCGGTTATCCATCATATTATTGGACAACAAATTTCCATAGCCGCCCAAAAAACCATTTGGCAACGATTGCAGCATAAAATTCCTCAAGTGAGTGTACACCATGTACATCAAGTAAGCGTAGAAGATTTACAACAATTGGGAATGACTTTTAAAAAAGCAGAGTATATTAAAGATTTTGTAAAAAAAGTGCATGAGCGTGAATTTGATTTAGACACATTGTGGCAACTTTCCGATGCGGAAGTTATCACAAAACTTTCTTCGCTTAAAGGTATTGGCGTGTGGACTGCAGAAATGCTCCTCACCTTTTGTATGAAGAGACCAAATATTATAAGTTTTGGAGATTTAGCTATTTTACGCGGTATGCGCATGCTTTACCATCACCGTAAAATAGACAGAAAACTTTTTGAAAAATATGCCAAAAGATACAGCCCTTATGCCACAACGGCTTCGCTGTATTTATGGGCCATTGCCGGCGGTGCCATACCGGAAATGAAAGATTATGCCCCAAGCATCAAAAAAATAACAAAAAAATAAGGAATAGGCATGTCATCTCGAATCATAAAATTTAACAACGATTATAACCACACCTGTCACCCTGCCATATTAGAAGCACTGTCTGCCACAACAAACGGCAACCATGAAGGCTATGGGCTAGACAGTATTTCTGAAAAAAGTGCAGCGCTTTTGCGCAAAGCTTGCCAATGTGAAGAGGCACAAGTACACTTTTTAGCCGCAGGAACTCTCACAAACTTATTAACAATTTCTGCTTTTTTACGCCCACACGAAGCTGTTATTGCTGCAGAAAGCGGCCATATTTGTGTGCACGAAACAGGCGCCATCGAGGCCACAGGGCATAAAATACTTACAGCCAGCACCAAAAATGGAAAGATATCTCTTGAACAAATAAAGGCTCTGCACACAATACACGATAACGAACATATGGTTTTGCCAAAGCTTGTGTATGTCTCCCAAGCCACAGAATACGGCAGCGTGTACACAAAGGCTGAACTCATAGAAATATATGCTCTTTGTAAGGAGCTTGACCTTTTTCTTTTTGTTGACGGCGCAAGACTTGGTTGTGCTTTAAATGCGCATAAAGCAAATGAAAAAGCTGACCTCACATTAGAAGATATGCCAAAACTTTGCGATGCTTTCTATATTGGCGGCACCAAAAATGGCGCACTTTTTGGTGAAGCACTTGTTTTAATACACCAAGCTGTACAAAAAGATTTTCGCTATCTGTGCAAACAGCGCGGAGCCATTATGGCTAAAGGTTGGCTTGTGGCAGCGCAATTTGAGGCTCTTTTTAAAGAAAACCTTTTTCACTCATTGGCGCGTCATGCCAATGAAGTTGCTCAATATATCAAAAATGAGCTTGCATCTTTGCAAATTCCTTTCTTTGTTCCCAATAATACCAATCAGGTTTTCCCCATTTTACCCGAAAAAACTGCCGAAAAACTTGCGCAAAAATATATTTTCCAAACTTGGGCGCGCGGAGAAATGGGGCACACTGTACGCTTTGTTACTTCATACGGAACAAGCATGGAAGATGCAGAGCTTTTGATCAAAAAAATTAAGGAAATGCTGATTTAATCAGTATTTCCACAGAGTGCTGACAAAGTCAGCACGATCGATAAATCAAGAGTAGGCGCAATTTATTTGCGCCGTTAAGCGATTGATTTTCGTGCCTTTCCACCAAGACAGTTTTGCTGTCTTAGGTGGCGCAAACCCACGAAGTGGGGTTTGTCATCAAACTGAGAAAATGCTGATTTAATCAGTATTTCCACAGAGTGCTGACAAAGTCAGCACGATCGA
>CAYJGS010000061.1:0-11984 GCA_964369505.1 uncultured Desulfovibrionaceae bacterium
GTTCCGGGCTTGGAACCTTGGCCAGAAGGCCGGAAATACGAACAAGGCGAACTGCTAAGTCCATTGGCGAGCTGGGTGTTTTGCAAAGAAAAATTTTAGAAAAAGCTTTTGCCTTGCTGCCCATCCAAGGCCATGCGGTGTATATTACTTGCACATTAAACCCTTTTGAAAACGAAATACTGATAAAGGATTTTTTGCAAAATGAACCTTGCGCCGAGCTATGCTATGAATGGCAAACGCCGCATGAACACGAATGGCTTGAGGGCATGTTTGTTTGCGTTATAAAGAAAACAGGCTAGGGCTTAAAGCGTGTTTACAAATTATGTGAACTCAGAGTGTTGACAAAGCCTTCTGGGGGAAAACCTTTTGTGAACAAAAGGTTATTTCCCCAGACCCCCTTTCCAAAAAACTTTAATGGCGGCGATAGATTATCCCAAAAATGCAAGTTTTGCCGCATCTAAGGTTCTCAAAAATTGCTATTAACACAGCGTTTCTAAGGCCTGAAAATTCTCACTTTAGTTTCACGTGAAACATTGCTCGGTTTAATTTTCATCTATACCCATCTGCTGTAAAATCTTTTGCAGCTCTTCGGCATTGGTGTAGGTTAAGGTAATGCGCCCTCTTTCTGCATCTCCGTTAATGCTTGTTTTTAATTCAAGGTGCTTTTTAAGCTTTTTTTGTAATTGCTTGATATATTCGGGTTTGGTTCTGCGCGAAGCTAAGGGCTTATGGGGTTCAGGGGGGCTTTGTATTTCTGTTTCTTCCGAAGATATGGTCATTTCAGGCGTGGGGTTTTCTTGTTCTTCGGCATTTTCAATGGCATCCCACGGCAAGCAAAGGTTTTCTTTGTAGTACACAGCAGCATCTTCTGCCTCGCGCACGGTGAGGTTTTCGTGCTTAATTTTTTTGCGTAAATTTTCTTGTGCTTCTTGGTCGTGGGCAAGGCTTAATAAAGCTCTGGCATGGCCGGCGTTAATGTGGCCTTGTTGTAAATCAGCTTGTGCTGCCTCGCTTAACTGTAAAAGGCGCAAAGCATTGGCAATGGCAGAACGGCTTTTGCCAAGCCTTGTGGAGAGTTCTTCTTGAGTAATTTTGTATGCTTCTCTTAAAGCTTGCAAAGCCTTTGCTTCTTCTATGGGAGAAAGGTTTTCGCGCTGTATATTTTCAATAAGCGCAGCCGCCATAACTTCTTCGTCGTTTAAGTCGCGAATATATACCGGCACCTCTAAAAGTCCGGCCAAGGTTGCAGCTCTAAAGCGCCTTTCGCCCGCCACTATCTCATAAAGCTTGCTTTGTGCTTTGGGGCGTACTAAAAGAGGTTGTATGATGCCTTGCTGTTTAATGGAAGCTGCAAGTTCATCAAGGCTTTCAGGTGAAAAATGTTGCCGTGGTTGATTGGGGTTTGGCACAATTTCCTTAATTGGTAGGGTGCTTATGTTGACAGCGTCGTTTTCTTCTTCATTGGCTCCAGCAAAAAGCACATCCAAACCTCTGCCCATGCGTGATTGTGTGTTCATAGTTAATTACCCATATTTTTTTAGGAGAACCTATGTCTCAAGTAAATGCATCAATTTTATACATTGTTACCAAGAATGGCCATTGCCAAGCTGTGCAACTTTCTATGGATTTATGGAGCAAGGTGGAAAACCACGTTATGGCTGTTGCTGCTTCTATGCATCAGGAAGAAGATGCTTTTGCAAAGCCAGAACCCATAGATGCCCTTAATGAATTGAAAGAATATTGGGATTTCACCTATCCCTTTGAAGCCCATGTGCACTGTGATGCTTGTGGTTTAAGCACCGACGATTTTGAAAATGATCCCAAACACCCTTTTCATTTAACCAATGCAAATATTGGCGGTTTATTGGTTTTTCGTTGTAAGTGCGGTGCAACAGTGCGTAAAAAACATTTTCACAAAAAAGTTGTATTTGAATGCAGCCAAGCCTAATTTAACGCGAAGCTTTTCTGAGCACCACTTCTTTGGCAAGTCCTAAATATGCATCGGCGCCTTTTGATTTTATGTCATAATGGATTATGGACTTGCCATGGCTTGGTGCTTCTGAAAGCCGTACATTTCTTGGAATAACTGTTTCAAATAAATGGTCGGGAAAGCAGCGGCGCACTTCGTTTTTTACTTCCTTAGCCAATTTGTTGCGCACATCATACATGGTAAGCACCACGCCAAGCAGTTTTAAATGCGGGTTCAACCTTTTTTTAACTTGCTCATATGTTTGCAATAATTTCACAATACCTTCAAGGGCAAAAAATTCACACTGTAAAGGAATGAGCACTTCATTGGCAGCGCAAAGAACATTTAGGGTGATAAGCCCTAAAGATGGCGGGCAATCGATTATAATATAATCATAATGAGTTTCAAGATTTTTTAAGCATTCACGCAAAAAATACTCTCGGCCCATTTTGTCCACAAGCTCTAACTCCATTGCAACCAAGTCTGTGGTGGCAGGCAAAATGTGTAAAAACGGGGTGATGGTTTCTGTCACAAATTGCATGGCTTTTTCAGGTTCAT
The DNA here is from genome assembly GCA_964369505.1 of uncultured Desulfovibrionaceae bacterium. Taxonomy (GTDB): domain Bacteria; phylum Desulfobacterota; class Desulfovibrionia; order Desulfovibrionales; family Desulfovibrionaceae; genus CAYJAD01. The sequence continues at coordinate 2,528 of CAYJGS010000061.1, forward strand.
AAAGGGCTGTGTATACAGTTCCATTTATTTCTTCTGGCTGAATACCTATGCCGCTTGTGCAGTTAGCTTGTGGATCGCAATCAATAAGAAGAACCTTTTTTTCCATGATAGCAAGTGATGCTGCAAGGTTAATAGATGTGGTTGTTTTGCCCACTCCGCCTTTTTGGTTAGCAACAGCAATAATTCTGGCCACTGGCAACTCCTTTATTAACATTGTTTCACATGAAACATGTAAATGTATACTTCATCTGAAATACTTTTAGTTGAGCAAAAGCTTTGCGTCAATAGCGCAGTTACAGAAAATATATTAAAGACAGTTTTAAAATGGCGCTATGTGTTCTTTACTATTTCAGGTAAAAAGCTTAAAATGCAGAAGACTTTTTTAGAGGAGAATCTTATGAAAAAATATAAAAAAATGTTTGTGTTAGCATGTGTTGCAATGTTTTTTACTCTTAACCCCATGGTGGCTCCAGCTGCAGAAAGTGACGCAGAGCTCATAAAACAATTGCAAAGAATTTTTGAAAAAAGACCTGATTTAATAATTAATGTTTTGCGAAAGCACAGCGAAATTGTGCTTGATGTTGCCCAAGACGGCTCTACCCAAAAAAGGTTGCGCAGCTTAGAAGCGCAGTGGGAACAAGATATGAAGATTCCTAAAAAGGTAGACCTTAGTGGTAGGCCAAGCTTGGGCCCTGATAATGCACCCATAACTGTGGTTGAATTTTCAGATTTTACCTGCCCTTATTGTGCCCAAGGTGCACTGAATTTAGAAAAAATAATGGCGAACTATGGAAATAAAATTCGCTTAGTTTTTAAGCATACGCCTTTAAGTGAAAATCCCATTGCCATAATGGCTTCTGAATATGTTATAGCAGCCGGTTTTCAGTCCGAAGAAAAATCTTGGAAACTGTACCATGCTTTTTTTGGAGAGCGCACAAAATTGCTTGAAAAAGGCGAAGCTTTTATGAAAGAAAAAGCTAAAGAAGTGGGGCTTAATGTGCAAAAGCTCATGTCAGATGCCAAAAGCAAAAAAACGCAAGATATTTTGAAAAAAGATCTTGAGGATGCGAAAGCATTAAATATAGAAGGGACTCCGTATTTCTTGGTAAATAATTTGGTGGTGCGTGGGGCATTGCCCATGGAGCTTTTTAAGCGTGCCTTTGATATGGCTCTTGAAAATTAAATGAAAGAGTCCACTTTAGGTGGGCTTTCAGACTGCTGACAAAGTCATATTACAAAAACACTTTGTCATTTATATAATGAAAAATTCAAAATTTGTATTTTAAGGCTTTAGAGAGGCGTTATAAGTAGCATTTTCTTGAAATCTTAAATGCGGCAAAATTTATATTTCAAAGATAACATATTGCCGCAATTAAAGTTTTTTGAAAAGGGGGTCTGGGGGAAAACCTCACAAAAGGTTTTCCCCCAAAAGGCTTTGTCAACACTCTGAGAGCCCACTTTAGGTGGGCTTTTTTATTAAGGCTTATTAACAGCGATTAAAAAAACAGGATTATCGGGTACAAGGCGCAAATCGGTATCAAGGGCTTGGCTTGTGCTGCCGCTAACCTGCACAAGCTCCATATTCCAATTTTTTTGCTTAAAAAAGCTTTGCACTTTTTGCAATGTCCCAAGCAGCACGCAGCTTATAACCATGCGACCTTTGGGTTCCAATGCTTCGCAAAAAGTATCGAGATATGCCTTAGCGTCTGCTTTGTGCAGGCCGCCACCTATAAAAATTCTTTGGGGGCGTGGCAGTTCATCTAGGCCATAAGGAGCATGGGCGTGGCAAATATCAATAATGGTGGCGCAGTATTTTTGGCGATTTTCTTCGATCAAAGATATTCTTTCTATATTGCTTTCAATGGCAATCACATGTCCTTCATAAGCTAGGGCCGAAGCCTCAAGGCAGATGGCACCAGAGCCGGCACCCACGTCCCAAAAGCAAGAATTTCTTTTAAGTTGTAATAAAGAAAGCGCTGCAGCCCGAACGTTTCTTTTGGTCATGGGTGAGGCATCGTGTTTTATCTGTGTGTCGCGCATGCCAAGGTGCGGTAAGTCTGTGGCAGTTTCCGGTATAAAAAGAAGCGTGCAGGGGTGCAATGTTTCACGTGAAGCATTTTTGGCAAGCTCAAAAATATGCACCTGCTCAAAGCACTCCTGCTCTGATCCAAAGCGCTCTAAAATAGTAAATGTGCCCCTAGCGCCTCTTTGCATGGCTTCATAGGCAATACGTTGCGGGGGAGAGTGCTTGTCTGTTAATATGCAAAGAGGTCTTTGGGCAAAAAGTGCCACAAATAGGGCGTGCCAGTCTTTAGTTTTATTGCGCCCGTGCAAAGAAACATGCAGCACATTATGCCAAGCAAATCCGGCTTGATGGCAAATTCTTTGCAGCATGCTGGCAGAATTTCCATGGGTATGAATGCACACATTTTCATGCCCAAAGGTATTTACCAAGGATGCTCCAATGCCAAAATACATGGGGTCGCCATGGCACAAAAAAACTATATTTTGCTTTTCAAGCAGCATGCGCTGAATAGCCAAAAAGTTATTTTCTAAAGCTTCGCTCAAAGTTAAGAAATGACAATTTGGGGGCAAGGCAAGGTTTGTCGCAATATTTTTTCCGGCGACTACGCAATGGGCAGTATGCAGCAAATGCTGATATTCAGGCGGTATTATATTTACGTCGCCAGCAGCAAAAGGAAAGGCAACGCTTATGATTTGTATGGCTTTTGTATGCATGTAAGTTCTCTTCCGTCAAGGTGAAAAAGGTGTAAGGAAATAGGTCTTTGGGCAAAATCAGAGGCCACTTCAGAAGCTTTTAGGCTCAAAAGATGGAGCACATTTTCTATGGTATGCTTGCAGGGGCTTTGCAATATCAATTCTAAAGCATGATGCGCTGTAACGCACTTAGAGATTTCCGGTAAATCAAGGCCGGCATCTTGGCACCATTTTGTAAGCAGCGCAAAATCAATATGGCATTTATGAGCATGGGTATAGGCATGCCCTTGGGCTAGTTTTATGAGTTTGCCAAAAAAACATGCCCAAATGATATTTGCAAAATGATGCTGAGCTGCGTTTTCTAGGGAAAATTTTGCAAAGTCTGCCACTTGAACAAAGCATTGTGCTGGGCATTGGGGGTATTTTGCTTGTAAAAATTTTTCTGAACGCCTGCCTGTGCTTAAATATATATTGGTACAAGCACAAGCTTTGGCAACGGATAAGCCCTGCAAAATTGTGGACTCAAAGGCCGCATGGCTATAAGGCTTTACTGTGCCTTGAGTGCCAAGAATAGAAATACCGCCCACAATACCCAAGCGAGCATTGAGAGTTTTTTGTGCAATTTTTTCGCCGCAAGGCACGGAAATACATACTTCTATGCCGCCTGAATAGCCAAAAATCTGTGCAATTTCAAGAAGCCCGTGTCGGATTTGGGCAAGAGGACTTGGGTTTATGGCAGCACTGCCTATGGCAAGGGGTAAGCCGGGCAAAGTTATGCGCCCAATGCCTTGACCTCCCATTATGCGAACTTCATTATGGGCTTGATCAAGGTGTAAAAGGCGCACATGTGCAACTATAAATGCTTTATGTGTGGCATCAGGGTCGTCGCCGCCGTCTTTTTGCACAGTAGCCATGGCATGCCACAAGGCATTTTTATTTTGTGGCGTTAACAAAGAGCATTCTATAATGGGAATGTTAAGTCTTTTGTGCGGAAAGTCTATGGCTGTGGGGGGCAATGGTATGGATAGAGGGTTTGGCAATATGTCTTTAGGTGTGGCAAGTGCCACAAACAGAGCGGCCATAGCCGCGGCTGTGGCTGCAGAACCGGTTGTGAAGCCATCACGCAAAGAAGATGTGTCAGAACTGTGTTGCGTCATTACTTTGTATTGAGGTCAACAATTTTTTTGACTTGTTTTAAATAAGACTTGTGCTTATCTAAATAAAAAGAAAGAGCCGAACCAAAGTTTTTACCCACAAGGCCGCTTACAAGCGCCTTGCTGATTTTGTGTTCATTGGTAAGCACCAATTGCATACGCATAAAAATTAAACGTTCTTCTTTGCTCAAATTGCGCAAGAATCGTTTGCAAACTTCTTGGGCACGAGGCCTATAAAACCACAAATACATAAAGTCTAAGGCTGTTATAATATACGCCTTATATAAACTTGGTTGTGTGTCTTCAAGCCGTTTTAAAATCGCTTTGGGTTTTGCAATGAGCATATATATATCTTCTTCAGGATATAATAATTCTATATTAACGTATACTTGAAACATTTGCTGTAGTTTTGTTTTATAATCCCAAGAGCGAATACGAACATTATTTTTATGATCGGCATAGCCTTCAATGAGTGCCGCCACAATATCAGAAGACAGTTTTGAAATAATAGCTGAACTCATAGTTAAAATGGCGTGCGGATCTGCAATCTTAAGTATATGCTGTAAAGAATACAGTGCTATACCGTTAAGCAAAATGGCCATGGGAATAGATAGGGCAGACCTGAATAAATTGCCGATAACTGCTTCTTTGGGTAGCCCGCGCACTAAATTGTGCCAAGAAATATACAAACCGTTCACAATAGACATGACTGTATACACTAAAACTGTATGCGTGGTCACATTTATGCCAAGCGCATCTTGCAAAAGCAGGGTGCGAACCCCCAATTCAAGAATGGGCACAGAAAAACCGGTATATAATAAAGAATCGCTGAGTCTTGACCAGCTTACATAATCATTCCAACGTAATAGGCTAGAAGGGTTTAATCCTCTTCCCGCCACAACAGCTTGAATAATATTGCGAACACCGGTAATGGCAAACCAAATTATGGGCCCAAACCAAGCTAAAAACCACCAGCTTTGTGTATACTGAAAAGCCAAAGCTGCAGGTATAAAACCTGCCAAAATTTTTAGAAAATTAGAAAGAGTAGAATTAAGATGTTGCAATTTTTTATGATCGCTATTGCTTTTTGGGTTGTGATCAAACACACGGTTTTTATGTACAGCGCCAAGCAAGGCTAAATTGCCGTTGGTATTGTAGCTAGCAGTAGAAGATTGAGATAGCCACTGCGACTTTTTGTAATATCCTAAAAATTTACAAAATGGCAAAGCCTTGTATAAGCGCAAAAGCAAAGAATCTTTGGCTCTATGGGGTAAGGGAATATAATTGACTTGACGCTGCACATCAATGTGGAAAGGTATATTTTGTTTGGCTTGATGTTTTTCAAGAGATTTTATGGCTCGCGGGGGTAATGTTTCCACAAAAGCAATGCCCATGTGATATTCACTGCCTTTGCGCCCGGTGCTGCTTGTGCCCATGCGGGTGCGTAGGGGGCGGATAGAATAAAAGCTTTTTAATACAGGAATATTTTGTAATATTTCTCTAAGTTGTTTGCAGTGTTTTTCGTGTGATTCTTGGCTTTCATTCTCATAGGGGCCATGCTCTTCTCTTTTATTCAATATGCTCAAAATATTATATTTTAATTTTGGAATACTGGCTGCATTAATATTATCGCGTAATACACCAATTTCATGGGAATTTTGCAATTTACCTTTAAGCCATTTTTTTTGATTATACAGTTCAATGTGGGTTATCATGCCTTTGCACTGCCATATAATTTCCAAAAATTCTTCGGCATTTAAGTCTGCAACATTCAGGGTGACAAGAAAAGTTGGGCGTAAAGTAGTAAGCCATTTTACGAGGCGTTTGGGTGTATAATTTAAGAGTGGTGGCTTTTTTTGCTCGTCAATTTCGTGGCGCACAAGAAGAAGATCGGCATTTTGCGCAGGGCTTAAATATTTTTCGTATAAAAGCTCAACGCTTAATGGTTTGAAAATGCAAAGATTTTTGTCTTCGCTAATGTTTAGATTTTGTAAATGTTTATCAAATTTTTCAGATAGTTGATCATAAATAAATTCACATAAATGCTCGGCCGTAGCTTGTCCATTTCCTACAAATTTTTTAAATTCTTCAATGGAAACGGCAGGTATTTCATCCCTAAAATCAAAATCGTGAGCCAGTGTGGATTTATGTTTTGTATTCCATATGTTTACTAAGTCAAAAGTGTACTCTTGTCTCCAAGCAGAAGCTTGACGCCCCATGTGCAAAAGGTGTTGCATGGGAAGCTCTTGCAAAAATTGCATAAAAATACCACTGTGCGCAGCATAGCGTGGCGACCACACAAATTGAATGAATTTATCGTGGAAAGGCACAGAAAATTCAATGCCTATGCGTGCTTGAATGCCAACAATTTCTGCAGCCTTTAAAACTTCAAAGGCCGCGTCTTCATCAACATAATTGTAATATACTATGGTTAAGTAGCGTATGCCTTGCAGCCATGCGTCTAGAATAAGGTGTGTTGGATTTTTTCGTCCGTGGCTGTGCAGATCGTGAACATTGTGGTCAAAAACAAGCTGATTCCATTTTTCAGGCATTTCTAACAAGCCATACTCTTCAAGAAAATGTCTGACTATATGGGGATTGCCTTGTGAGGCTCGCCTAAAATTATTGGCCAGCTGCAATTGATATTGCACATTACCGTGATTGCGCACAATATCCTTCATTATTTCCACAAGAACACGTGCAGTATTGCGCCGATAATCGGTTTTTGCGCTGTTGAGCACATCGTCATAAAGGGTTTGTAGAGCTTTTAGGCGTTCTTCGCTTTTTTGGGCGTCAAGTTGATCTAAAAAGCGGATAACAGCATTGGCAACACGCATTTCGCGAGAAAGCGCAAGGGTTTTTATGCCATGGGGGTGCAAGTTGCTGTCAAGAATTTCAATATTAGCCTGCTTCTTTCCTTGCATTAAGGCAAATTTATTTACAAAAGAAAGGAGTTCATAGTCTTGCTTATCGAAAAAAAGTTTTTGCAAATTCATGATTAATCCCTTGTGCAATACAGATTGTATGAAGTGAAACAAGGTGCATAAAACAAAGAACTTTAGTAACTTCAATTTAGTCGCACAAAGACTTTTGCGCAATGTGTTTTTTTATAAAAATTACTGAAAAAGAGTGAAAACTACAAAAAAGTTTGGCCTTTAGCCACCAAGCTAACCATGCCGCCTATGCCTACAAGGGTATTATTGGCATTTTTTTCAATGTTTATTGAAAGAAAACCACCGGGCTGCTGCACTATATATTCTTTTTGCTGTGTTACGCTATAAAGATACAGAGCTAAAGCCATAGTTCCGGATCCGCAAGCATTTTCATAGCATTCTGTATATGGATCGGGCACCATAACAACAGGGTGAATAGTAAAATCTTGTGCATGAAGCTGCTTTTCCCACCAAATACAACCTACAGCGTTGCCTTGTTCTAAGGCATGTATTTTGCGCATATTTTGTGCATGCGCTTGCCAATGTTGCGGTTCAAAGGGGTGCAAGCTAGCATCTATGAGCAAATGGTCTATACCCGGTAGCGCCATAAGAACTTTACCTTCAGCTAATATCTGTGGCTTGGGTATATGGCTAAGGGGTAAATAGAGGGTGACATCGTATGTACCATTTTCAAGACATTGCACCTTAACAGATAAAATTTCAGAAAAACCAGAAGTTTTAATTTGCCCGCGCCACGTTTGCTTTGGTTGCAAAGCGTGTTGCATGGCCATAAGCAAGGCCAGGCTGCGTGTGGCATTGGCGCAAAATTCTCCGCCCGCCATATGCAAAATACCTTGTTTAATATCAATAAATCCTGCTTGTTCGCCACCTAAATGTGTGGATTTAAGGGCAGTGGAAGCCATAATATTTTTTTCTTCTTGAGTATAGTGCAGGCCCTCAAAAAGTAATGTGGTATTGCCGCTGGGGCTAATTTTATAAAATGTCGCAGCGCGAGTATTGAGCATAAGATATAATCCTTACATATATAAGACTAAAATAAACTACTACGACAGTAAAAGCAAGGCAAACACATTAACAAACAAAAAGGTAGTGATTTTAAAGAACATTTGACATTGCAAAAAAAAGTGTTTTTTTTTACAATAATGTAAACTTTAAAAGTCAGAAAAATGAAAAAACTTTATAAAAGTTTTGGAGGGATTATGAAAGGAGCGCGTGTATTTATTTTGCTTTGTACTTTTATGTGCTTTGCAAATTTTGCCATGGCAGCAGCACCCATGTGCAGTAAAAAAGTGGACAGCTTTGATTTTGTGGTGGATTATTCAGGCTCCATGATGATGTCTATTGTAGATGTAAAGGCCACCAAAATTGAAGTGGCAAAGCGCGTACTTGCACGTGTTAATTCCATTATTCCATCGTTGGATTATATGAGTGGCTTGCATACGGTGGCTCCTGCCGCAACAGTGGTGCCGCAAGGGGTTTGGGATCGTAACATAATGGCAGAAAATATTGCCAAATTACGCGAAGACTTGCCCATTTTTGGGCGCATGACCCCTATGGGCAGTGGTTTGCAGGGCTATGAACCTTGGATGGCCAGCATGCAGCGTAGAGCTGCTATTGTTTTAGTGACAGACGGTGATAATAACAGAGGCGTGGGTGTGCTTGATGTGGTAAAAAACATCTATGCCACGCAGCGCGATATTGTTGTGCATGTGATTTCTTTTGCAGATACTCCGCAAGGAGTAGAGACCATAAAACAGATTGCCGCGCTGAACCCTCAGGCCATTATTGCAGATGGTTTGGTTTTGGCTTCCAATGACCTTGCCTTAGAAAAATTTGTTTTGGATATTTGGTGCGAGCAGAGTGAAGAGGTTATAGTATTACGTGGTGTAAACTTTGCATTTGATTCGGTAAAAATTGATGCTAAGGCTCAAGATATATTGGCAGAAGCGGCAAATATCATAAAGATGTATCCCAATAAGCGTATTATGCTGACAGGTTGGACAGATTACATAGGTTCTGATGCGTATAATGCAAGTCTTTCTGCAAAGCGCGCCCATGCTGTAAAGGATTATTTGGCAAAACAAGGCGTTCCCCCAAGCCGTATGGACGTTGTTGGTGGTGGTAAGTCTTATAAATATAATAATAAAACTGAGGATGGGCGCTTGCTAAATCGCCGTGTAGAAATTATGTTTGAATAATTTTTAAAAACAACAACAATGTTTCTTTTACGTTTAAGGATGATCATGAAAAAGAGTGTTATGAGCTTTGTGGCGGCTTGCGCCATGGTGGTGGCAAGTTTACCGCAGCATAGCTTTGCTGCAGAATCAGAACAAAGTGTACTAAAAAAATTAGAAGCTTATGCCAAGGATCATGTGAGTTATGCCGCAGAACATGTGGTGCCTTCCAAAAAAAACAAGGCTGTGCGGCATCACGGTGGTAATAAGTATGTGGCAAGCTATGTGGAAATAGACAGCAGTAATATACAAACCGAGCTACGCCCCAGCAAAAATGGCTATGTGGGGATTATTAAATATCAAGAATTTTTGTATGAATGCCAAGGTAGTAGTAAAGAAGCTGCAGTGAAGGCGCCATGCACTCAAGTGCGTACCCGTCGCATGACAGAAATATTGG
>CAYJGS010000062.1:0-6037 GCA_964369505.1 uncultured Desulfovibrionaceae bacterium
TTGCCCGTTAAATGATTGATTTTTGTGCCTTTTACTCTGCACAGTAAATTTTTATATTATAACAACTTTTCAAATATTCACAATACATTTATATGTAAAAATAATTGTGCAGAGCTTTCGTTTTAGGCATTTGTGTTTATAATATGATGGGCGAAGGAACCTGCGGGGACTTCGCCCATTATTTTGTGCGTCAGCTTGTGTACGGGGGTGGCATTTTTTATGGAAGTATAGAGCTTTTCGTCATACGGCTGTAAGAGACACTGCTGCAATAAATGCGGATAGGCATTGCTTGCTTCCACCATGTGCACAAAACTTTCTTGGCATAAGCTGTCTTGCAAAATGGCGTAAGTGCAAAAAAGGTGAAACATGTAATAGTCAAAAAGCGTATTTTCCTTGGCCCAATATTCCTCTAAAAATGCTTGTGTTAATTGCATGAGCCTGTTGTTGGCCTTTGCGTGTATGAGCCAATTGGAGAAGCATCTTTTGTCTATATCCCTTGTGTGGCCAGAAAATATGCGGGCAAAATCCGGCAATGTTTTTTTAGGTAAACCACACCAAGGCGGAAATTTATAAGCAAAAAAATCTTCCTTCAAGAGTGTATTGGGTATTGATTCGCTTAAAAAAATGGTGGCATCAATCCATGTTCCCCCATACTTTGCAAGCAGTGCCACCCTGATATAATCGGTAAAATGTGCGGGCGGTATGATGTTTTGATGGAATTTATCAAGTATATATTGGGGTATATGGATAAAATCGTGCACTGTATGCATGTCTAAAACTTTTATGGTGTGCTTGGGTTGATATTTTTGCACACTGTGCAGGCAAGCGCGTATAATGTCAGGAGCTTGCTCTTTTCCTTGCAACCAGCATTGCCATATATAGGGTATGGGAAAAGTGCTTTTGGGCTTTTTACATTCTGCCTCAAATATATAGGCATATTTATTGAGATGTGTGAGGGCAGACATATATGCCTTATGTTTTGACTTTGCGGTCATTAAGGTTAAGTAATTCTTGGTATTGCTTTGTTTTTTCTGCGTATTTTAGCCAAATATTCGCAAAAGGAATGTGGGGCGCATTCCAAGGTTTTGCGGGCGAGCAATAATGTATAATGTATGGTTTGATGCGAGCCTTCATATAGGCTTCATAATCTTTTATGGGTGTATAGTTTTTTAATTCTTCTGCAATAACATGAGTTTGAAGATTCCACTGCGGATGCAACAATGCTACATTTTCTTGCATAACGCTGTTGATAACGCATTGGTCAACCGTGCGCGGCCTTTGTATTTTTTTGAGAGCGTCAAGGCATTTTTGAGTAAAATGCAAGGCATTGAGTTGTGCAATGTTAAATATTAATACGCCGGAATTAAAATAATTTTGCGCATTATGCAACTTGAGTATTTCTTTTGCATACTTTTTAAGAACAGGGTCAAACTCCACTTTGCATTTGAATTTATATTCCAGTACAGCGGCTAAGGGATAATTTTGCAGATCTAAAGAAAATATTTTCTGCATATTTTCTAAAAAAATCATATCGCAATCAAGGTATACCACTTTTTCATATGCCAAAAATAGCTGCGGAATAAAAAATCTATAATAGGCTTCTTTGCTGAAATGGGCGTGGGTGACAAAAATTTGTGTATCAAACTGCTCTAAAAAACACGAAACATCAATAAATCGTATGCTAATATTTTTAGATTGCAGGCAAGTGATTTTTTGTTGGTGCGCCAAAGAGACATCGGTATATAGTATACATATGTCATAGTATTCTTTAGCAGATGTGTGTTCTATAAAAGACTGTAGGGCAACACTCAAATAGGGGGCATATGTTTCATTGGTAGCAAACACAAAGCATTGTGTGCTTTGTGTAAAACACGGTGCCACTATGTTGTTACTCATTATCAGCCTGTTATATGTTGCGCCATTTATCTGTAGGTAACCACTGGCGCAAAACTCTTTCCAATTCTTTGATAATTAAAGGCTTAGAAAGAAAATCGTTCATGCCGCACTCAAGAAACATCTTGCGCACATCTCCCACCGCATTGGCCGTTAAGGCCACAATGGGCACGACTTTAAAGCGATCGTCAGACAATTTGCGGATATTTTCTGCTGTTTCTACACCGTCCATATCAGGCATCATATGATCCATAAAAATGATATCATAATGCTGATTTTGAATCATGTGCAGAGCTTCTTCGCCGGATATGGCCGTGTCTACCGTGGCTTTATATTCTTCGAGTACGCTTTGGGCAATGATAAGGTTGATACTGTTATCATCCACCACCAAAGCGCGCATATTGCTGGTCTCAAGGCTGAAGCTTGTTTCAGAACCTGGGATATCTGCAGAAGAATGGCGAGAACCTTCTAAAAGACGGGCCACCACAATGGTAGTGAGGGGCGCATAAGCTGTTACTACATTGGCAGGCACTTCTTTGCTTTCAAAATAATTGCGGGATAGGGCAATTATATTTACATGGGGAATACTTGCGCAATCAAATTTAGACAAGGCTGTATGGTCAATAAAGATATGTGAATATGCGCTCAAGTCATCGTTTTCTATCACAAAACTTGCGGGAGCTTTTATGTCTTTGAGCTTGCGCATAAGGCTTTCGGCCTTGGCCTCAGATTTTAATAAAATGCCCACGTTGAAATCGTCAAAGCCTGTATCTGGTAGCAAGGGGGCTGCATCTTCCACCGATTGGGGGATGTCAAAAGAAAAGATAGAGCCTTTACCATATGTGCTTTCCACATGTATGGTGCCGCCCATTTGTTCTAACAGCTTCTTGGTAATGGCAAGGCCAAGGCCTGTGCCTTCCAAATTTCTGTTTTTCTTGGTATCTAATTGCGAGAAGTTTTCAAAAAGCATGGGCAAATCTTCGCGCTTCATGCCACGGCCGGTATCTTCTATAGTAACCTTTAAAACCGCAGTTTTGCCTTGACCTACAGGTACGCTGCGTATGCTTAAGCGAATGTGCCCTTTTTCGGTAAATTTGGCGGCATTGGTCAATAAATTGATGAAAATTTGCTTTAAGCGCACACTGTCGCCAAGCAAGATGCGTGGAATATCGTGATAATCTTCTATCAAAAAATCAATGGGTTTTTCGCCAATGCGCACATTGATAAGTGTCACAATATCATTAATGAAAGATTCAACATAATAAGGTTCTGGAATAATTTCTATGGCGCCTGCTTCGATTTTGGAGAGGTCTAAAATATCGTTGATAATGCCAAGCAAAGAGCCGGCAGCGGACTTAATATTTTTTAGATAATGCAATATATCGTCAGGCGGATTTTGGCGAATGGCAATATCAGTCATGCCCAAAATGGCGTTCATGGGGGTGCGTATTTCGTGGCTCATGTTGGCAAGAAAGGTGCCCTTGGCCTTATTGGCAAGCTCTGCAGATTCAAGGCGGCGTTGTTCGGTTATGTCGGTATAAAAACCTTCAAGCACATAGGGGGTGCCGTCTGGTTTAAATTCTACCACGCGGCTGCGTTCCCATATCCATTTAACAGATCCGTCCTTCATGACTAAGCGGAAACTGGTTTCAAGGGGCAGGCCAATATTTAAGGTTTTTCTGTTGGCCTCTGCCAAGGGTTCCACATCGTCTGGGTGTATCATATCAAAGAATTCCAAGGCATTATTGTGCAATAATTCTTGGGCAGTGTACCCGGTAAGAGGCAAGCAACCTTCGCTTACAAAGGTAAATGTATAGTTTGGTGGGTCGTTTAAGCATTGATAAACCATGCCCGGAATGTTGGACATGAGCGTTTCCATGCGCTTTTTGCTGACTTCAAGTTCTTTGACTGCATCAAGTTTTTCTGAGGCTGTAATGGATAAAGACACAAGGTCGGCTAAGGATGAGGCAAAATTTTGCTCATCCATGGTCCATGTTCTGGGGTTATAGAATTGTTCGATACACACAACGCCGGCCAATTTGCCTGTAATGCGTATGGGTGCGTCCAGGAGTGAGCAAATATTATCGGCATAGCTGTCCCCAAGATCGCCAAGCACGCTGTCTTCAGAGGCATCATTTATGCAAATAATCCGTTCTAGATTAAGTTGATCAATGTAATCAGGGCGTTCTTCTAGGCCAAAGTCTTCTTGGACAAGAGTTGTTTCCGTGCGAGAATCATAAGAGGCAATATTTTTTAGTACTTTTTCGTCGTAATTGATTTGCCATATGCCAATGCGAGTTGCTTGCAAAGCATAAGCACCTTCCTTGGCAATATAACGTGCGGCTTGTTCCATATTGCCGCCGGTAAGCTCTGTGGACTTTGTTAATTTAGCTAAAGCTTTGTTCAATCGCTCTGTTCTTGCTTTATTTTCTGGATTTTCCATATACACCTCGCTGGCTTACGGATATATTATTTTCCTTCTAAAACGCGGCCTATGCGAGTGAGGGCATCTTTTAAAACAGCATCGGATAAAGCATAGGAAAAACGGATGCATTTAGCATCACCAAAGGCAGAACCGGGCACTACAGCTACATTGGCTTTTTCTAATAAAGCTGTGCAAAGTTCCACATCATCAGCCAAACCTTCACGGAAGTATTGGTGTACATCCACAAAGAAATAGAAAGCGCCGCCGGGTTTTGGGCAAAGAGCCTTTTGCCAGCTCTGAATAATTTCATAGCCCATATCTCTACGTCTTTTAAAGGCTGTGCGCATTTCATCCATAAAATCTGTGCCCCCTTCAAGGCCAGCCAAAGCGGCTTTTTGGGCTATGGAGCATACATTGGATGTGGATTGCCCTTGCAAGGTTATAATGGCCTTGGTTAAGGCTTTGCAAGTGATGCTATAGCCCACGCGCCAACCTGTCATGGCATAGCTTTTTGAAAGTCCATTGCACAAGGCTACTTGCTCAGGATAGCGCATAAACCATTGAGCGGCAGAGGCAGATTTTTGTCCATCATAGACCAATTGGTCATAAATTTCGTCAGAAATCACAAAAAGTCCTTTAGCCATGGCCCATTCCATAATCGCGTCCAACTCTTCTTGTGCATACACAACGCCGGTGGGATTGGAAGGGGAATTTAAAATCAAAAGGCGGCATTTGGGGGTGTAGTATTTTTCAAGCAAAGCTGCAGTTACTTTAAAGTCGTCTTGTACTAAAGTGGGAACACTTATAGGAGTGCCTCCGGCAAGGGCTACCATATCGGGATAGCTTACCCAATAAGGTGCTGGCACAAGAACTTCGTCTTCAGGATCAAGTAAAGCTTGCATAATATTGTATAGGGGTTGCTTACCGCCGTTGGAAATAACTACTTCTGCAGCTTCAACAGCAACGCCGTATTCGCTATTATAATAATTGGCCACGGCTTTGCGTAAGTCCATGATACCGGGGACAGCAGTATAGCGCGTAAAACCGGCGTCAATGGCAGCTTTTGCGGCATCACAAATATGTTTTGGTGTAGTAAAATCAGGTTCGCCCACCGCAAGGCTGATAACATCAACACCTTGAGCTTTGAGTTCTAATGTTTTAGCATTGATGGCCAGGGTGGCAGAGGGTTTTACGTTGGAAAGAAATTTAGCAAGTTTCATGTATGCTCCTTAAATAACAATAAATTTATATGATCGCGTAGAATTTTACAAAAGATATAGTGTGGATGAAATAATTATACTTGTGTAGCAATATAAAATTATACGTTTCTTATAATGAGTTTTTCCAAAACACATTTGTTCAGTGTATCAAATAATAATGTATCTGTAAATGCTTTATAAAACTGTTTCATTGTGTAGTGTTTTCAAATTATTAAGAGGTAAAAAATGACAGAAAAACCAGTAATTACATTTTTAGATTCTTATGTTGTGGGGCGTTTTTTACGGCGTCATAAGCGTTTTAGTGTGGCTGTGCAGCTTAATGGTAAAGAGGTGTGGATTCACAGTAATAACTCCGGATCTATGCTTGGGCTTTTACGTCAGGGATTGCCTGTATTGCTTTCTCCTGCTCTAAATCCTGCCCGGAAATTAGCTTTTACACAAGAAGCCGTATGGCTTCCTGCAAAATCGGACGCCGTATGGCTTCCTGCAAATCAAGAAA
>CAYJGS010000062.1:6137-11890 GCA_964369505.1 uncultured Desulfovibrionaceae bacterium
TTTGGGCGAACTCCTTCCTTTAGCGGCTTGTTGATTGAGAAGGCATCTAATGCGCCGCAGAGAGCGGATAAGGAATGGGCTCAAAAAGTGCCAGATGCGAGGAAACAAAAAAATCCAAGCGCGCCGTGTATATGGACATACATAAGCCGTTTGGATTTTTGCTGTTGACGAAGCAGATGGTGCTTTTTCAGCCCATTCCTAAAATGGCATGTCGTCCATGCCACTAGCCTCTGAAGGAAAAGCCGGACCCATATCTTCATTTTGTTGATTTTGATTTTGTTTTTGTGCACGTCCGCCGCCCTGTCCGCTCTGTCCACCTTGGCCACCGCCATAGTTTCCTTGGCTACCCTGTCCGGCGCCATCATAGGCATTGTTACCACCAGCACCACGGCCGGCATCGTCACGGCGATCCATAAATTGGACGCGCAAGGCTTTTATTTCAGTGGTATAACGGTCTTGCCCTTGTTGATCTTGCCACTTACGGGTAGTGAGGCTGCCTTCCACATAGACAAGGCTGCCCTTACGTAAATAATTGGCGCAATTTTCAGCGCTGCGTTGAAAAACAGACACCCTATGCCATTCGGTGCGTTCCACTTTGTTGCCGTCACGGTCTGTATAGCTTTCATCTGTGGCCACGTTAAGAGAGCATACGGGAGCACCGGTTTGTGTATAACGCAATTCAGGGTCACGACCAAGTCGTCCAATAATCATAACTTTATTTAACATACTATCTCCATATAATAGGCATATACTTTTTATACGCCCGAAACATTAACAATAGTCATTTTCAAGGGCGGTGAGCACATCTTCAAGTTCATCGCTCAAGCTGTTGGCAAGGCGTGGATCCCAATCAGCCAAAGCGTTTTCTATGGATTTGGCAAGCTGCACAGCTTTTTCAATGCCTGTGCCCAGTGCCAAGCGCCTTTGCTCGCTCCATGACATAAATTGCAAGCCATCACCAAGGCAAGATACCATTTCCATAACACCTTTTTTGGTATGCCTGTGTGGCACATCAAAGGCCATTTCGTGCAATTGCGGCCACATTTTTTCTACCAAGTCTTCATTCCACGTTACAGCAGAAACGCGTATTTGCAAAGCTTTGCCCATGGTGCAGCCTAATTTGCCTCACGCCATTCTGTTTGCACACGGAGCACAACTTCTTCAATGGCTGCCAATTGGTCCGGCGGACATACGCCGATGAGAGGCTGCCCAGCGTCGATATTTTCTGTATGTTTAAAATACACAGCATAAATAACGCCTGTGGGGCCTGAATAAAAAAGTGGTGCTTCGCGTTTCATGCGTGACATGATAAAAAGCTCCATGCCTTCTTGCACAGACACAGCCCTTGAGCCTGAAGCGCGGATTTTTTTATCCACATCAGGCGTAAAATAATATTTGGCTCTTTCAGGCGCTTCAAACAAATGCAGAGTGCGCTTTAAGATTTTTTGTTGCACTTCATCCTTAGTCAAATAATGGCGCAAAGTGAGAAGCGGTGTTCCGGCTTCCACAAATTGTCCTTCTAATTCTTTATGAATGGCGCACACTTGCCCTTTTTCCACAGCATAAATGGGTTTTGGGTTATGTTCGCGCTCAATGGTCACAAGCAAGGAGCCGGGTTTTTCTTTCCACATGCCTTGTGGGCCGTCCACGGAATTGTTTTCTTCTATGGCGGCAAAATTCACTGTGCCTGTGTGCGGCGTGCAAATGAGCTTTTCTTCATACGGAGAAGCCTTAATTTCTTCTAATAATGCAGTAACATCTAACATAATTCACCTATATATCTAACGATAATAAACATTACGCCCGCCAATGGTGAGCAAGGCTTGCTTTAAATTGGCACGTATATGCCGGCGATCCCAAATACCTTGAATATGTCCGCGTGATAAGGCATTGTCAGAACGGTGATAACGTGGCGGAATATCTATACCTGTTGTTTCTTTAATAACACCAGGTCCTGCAAAACCGATATTGGAAGAACGCACCGCAAATTGATACGGCGAACAACCAAGAAAACTGGCCAAAGGACCTGCAAAAGAATTGGTATCATACAGCACAAGATACAAACCACCGCTGTCTATATAGCGACGCACAGCCACGGTGCAGCGCGGCATTTGAATAACGCCGTGGGTGCCTTCTTGAATACGTATACCGGCTGTGCCATGTACATACGCTATGAAAGGATAACGTTTTTTCATGGCAAGCTCTGCAGCTTCCACAAATTTTTGTCCTTCGGCAGCGCCCACAGAACCACCACGGAATGTGCCCATGAGCATGGCCACAACAACCTTAACACCATCTATGCAGGCTTCAAAAGTCATGCAACCGCTTTTGGCTTGGGTTTTTTCTTGTGCTTCGCGGATTCTTTTGTCAAAGTCTTTAAATTCTAAAGGATTGCCGGCTTCGATGGCATTATTGAATTCAAAAACAGAACCTTCATCAAATACATTGTGCACATACCATTCTGGTTCCATGGGGAAATGGTGCCCGCAATGGGTACACACGCCGGCAAATTCTGCAAAAAGGTCAGGCCCCCAAAGGTCAAGGCAGCCATCTTTGGCGGCATTGGGGCATGAGAGTGTGCGGTCAACCTTATAGCGTGGTGAAATATAATTCCAACGGCTTTTGCGACCTTCACCGGTCCAAGACGACAATTTTGTCAATTCTTCAATAGCAGTGCTACTGGCACCTTTGGGATTGCGGGTAATGCGCGAAAAAGGCGCCTTTACTCTGGCTTTGAAAAGTTGCCATTCGCTGTCCACTTCTTCCATAAAAAAGCCAATTTTGCGCTGATGATTGCGGTAGAAATCGTATTTTACCTTATTATAGCGCATGAGCATGGCACCGGCAATGGAGCGCCAAGCCTTGGTATACCAAGGGCGACGGTCGCGGCAAGCATTTTTGGAAAGTTGCAAAAATTTATTGTGGCGCAATTCCACAAGGCGATCTTTGTTGCCAGAAGACAAGCCCCAACGCAAATAGCGTTCTTCAAGGTCTATATCCGGCCTACGCCTGCGTGAAAGTGCTATGCTACGGAAGCCGGGCAAAGCGCGGGTAGAGATAACCACTTCGTCGGTGGCGCGCAAAATTTCTTGGCGTAAATGCCTAAAGAAATCAAAATGCGTAGGACGAGCACCAAGGGGCGGTTCTTGAATAACTTTATCAATATATCCAAATTTTTCATTATCTTGTGCTGTAATGCATAAAGCTTCGGCGCAATGTTCTATGAGTTCTGGTGTGGCGCGTTGGCCTTCTTTTAAGCGCCCCTCAATGGCTGCTGCTCCTTCCGGAGAAATAACAGAATAGTAGCCGTGCGAAAGCATAAGGCGTTTATCGGCAAGGCCAATGGCTTCTGCACCGCCGCTGCCGCCTTCGGAAATAACAGCCACCACCGGCACGCGCAAGTTGGCCATGCCATAGATATTACGCGCTATTTGTTGTGCTGCCCCTGGATAATCTTCCACAGGATACGAGCCCGGAGTAAATATAAATGTGTGAATGGGTATGCCTTCTGCTTCGGCAACGCGCATATATTGTAGGGCTTTTGCATTACCCCAAGGCTTTACCGAACCGCCATTGCGAAATTCTGCCCCATGGCCCTTTTCTTGCCCAATAACCATAACAGACTGATTAAAGGTTTTTTTGCCGCGCCTTCTGGTGATGATGGCGCGTGCAATGAGCATGCTTGGGTCAATGCTGTATTCGTCTTGGCCGCCGATTTCTGTAAAGTTATCGTAGACATTTTCCAAAATATCGCGCAGGCACATACGCTGTGGGTGGCGCACAATGCGCACTTTGTCCATGGCTGTGATCTTGGCCTCAAGCTTACGCTCCATAAAGCCAAAAAGTTCTTCCAGAGTAACTACTTCTGTATGCGCATCGTCGCTCATGCCATATGTTAAACGGTCGGTGAGCTGTGCGTGTTTTTCGCGCAAAAGGTCTATTTTATCTTGATGCTTATCTATAAAGACATCTTGTATATATGTGAGCCTTTCCGCAAGGCTTTGCATGCGTTTTTCTATAGAATTATCCATAATTATAAACCCTAGAAACGTAAAATACGTGCAGTATTTGTACGTAAAAAGTTAATATTGCTCTTTAGTGCTTCGCCGGCAGAGTTTTGCCCCTGCAAAGTCAATTCGTCCAAAAATTGTACTCCGCGTGTGCGCACTTCTTCTATATCCTTGCCCCACACAATGCCAAGGGCAAGGTTTGGGTCAAACTCTGTGGGAATTTCATAAGGTGCATCGGTGGGTACATGGGTAAGCATGGTCAACCAATCGTGCTTTTTCCAACCATAATTGTTGATTTTTCCCACCCAAGGCGAAAAACGATTGTCGGGATCTTCGGCAATGAGGCGGTATTCAACACCCATACCCTCAAAAGAAATATCTTCTTGCCCATAACCTAAAGGTTCACCAAGGCCTATGCGTACTTGTTCGGCTATAAGATCTACTTCGCCAAGAGCCATGCGGTTTTTCACTTGAGAAATTCTGGCAGAAACGCCATTTTCTACCTGAATACGTGTATTTACTTCCATAAGAAATGGTTCGCCATCTCTGGTAACAATCCATTCCCACGTGCCCACATTGTCATACCCAACCTTGCGCGCCATGGTTAAAGAATACTCAATAATATCACGCAAAACTTGCGCAGCGTCAAAAGAATATTTTACATTTTCCGGATCAAAACCCGGCGCAATTTCTATGCGTTTTTGCAAGCCCGTAGATTGAATAGAACAATTTCTGGTGCCAAAATGCACAGGATTTTTACCCGTGCGGTCGGAAACAATCTGCACTTCAAGGTGATTAAAGTCTGTAATGCGCTGTTCAATGAGCACGCCTTCGTCTTTAAATTGGCGCAAGGCATAATTGCGAATACGTCGATATACAGAGCGGAAAATATCAATATCATAGACTTCTTCAATACCCATACCGCCGCCGCCGGCCGAAGCTTTTACCAATACCAAGGGGCGTTTAATGCCACGTTGGATTTGGAATTCAAAGACAGAACGCGCAATTTTTTCCGCTTCCATCTCGTCATAGACAGGACGGTCAGAACCCGGCACCGTGGGCACATTCAGGCTTCTGGCAAGGCGCTTGGTATTGATTTTATCACCAAGTTCTCGAATGATTTTCCACGAAGGCCCGATAAAAATAAGTTTGCGGTCACGCTTGGTTACACGACGTGCAAAGCGGAAATCTTCGGCAAAAAATCCATAACCCGGATGCACGGCAGTGCACATGGCATCGTCTGCCACTGCCATAAGTTCATTGGCATCATGATAGGAAGATACTTTATAAAGGCTTTTTTCGCCCCCAAGCTCGCGAGCAAGGCGCACATGGCCAGAGGCAAAATCTTCTGCTGTATAAACACAAGTAAAAGACACCCCAAGCTTATGGCATGCCCGAACAATGCGTGTAGCAATCTCGCCGCGATTGGCTACAAGCACCTTATGGTCTTTTAATTCCATTCTTTTCCCCTATAAAGTGTTCTAAAAATGTAATAGCATCGTTAAGTTACTTTTTTGAACACTCTGTCTAAAGCTAGTATTTCGAAACCTCTGCATAATTCATTATGTAGAGGGTCATGGAGCGTTGACGCTAGTCAGAGCAGATAAAGAAAAAAACAAAAAAGCGCATTAAAATTTGATGCAGTGTATGGCTTAAAAAAAACCCTTTGTGAATTCACAAAGGGTTCTCAGTTTGATGACAAACCCCACTTTGTGGGTTTTGCGCCGCTATTGTCAGCAGAGC
>CAYJGS010000063.1:0-11861 GCA_964369505.1 uncultured Desulfovibrionaceae bacterium
TGCGGGCTAATCGCATAACGCTTGGTTGCACGTCCTGTAGCACACAAGCTATCGCTAGCGTCGGCGGCGCTGGAAACAAGTTCCACCTTGCCTTTGGCTAGCTCCGCTGCGCGGCTCGCCCGCCTCCTGCGGGCTAATCGCATAACGCTTGGTTGCACGTCCTGTAGCACACAAGCTATCGCAAAAGTCACCTAAACGTACAAACGCTGATGCTGGAAGCAAGTATCTCTTTTTCAAACCACGCCTTAAAACAGGCTGCTCAAAAAGTAATCTGACGATGCAGATTGTGCTTTTTCACAGCCTGTTAATTGATAATATCGCGGACTTCGTCCGCAATCGCCAAACACAGATTGGCTTTATTTAAGGTGTATAAATGAATACCCGGCGCGCCACCATCTATAAGCCTGCGTATTTGTTGCACAGTAAAAGCAGCGCCCACTTCGCGCACAGCTTCTTGGCCGCCTTTCTTATGCGCTTCTTCCAATTGTAAATATAACTTGCCGGGAATATTGGCACCGCACAAAGAAAGCACACGGCGAATGCCATCAAAGCTTTGCACAGTTAAAATGCCGGGAATAATGGGAGTAGAAATATTATTACGGCGCAAATCATCCACAAAGTCAAAATATTCACGCACATCAAAAAAAAGTTGCGTCACCACAAAATCAGCACCGGCTTGAATTTTAGACATAGTAAATCTTCTATCACTAATAAAAGAAGGAGATTCCGGATGCGGTGCAGGATAGCCGGCAACGCTAATGCCCATTTCAGGGGCCACACGGCGCACAAAGCGCACCAAATCTTCTGCATATTTAAATTCTGAACTCTCCCAATCAAAATGCTGTCCTTTGGGGGCATCACCGCGCAAAGCCAAAATATTATTAATGCCGGCTCTTTGTAATTCCTGTAAAAAATCTGTTATTTTTTCTCCTGTTGCCCCCACACAAGTTAAATGCGCCATGGGCTCAAGCCCCATTTGCTGCAAACGAGTGGCCACTTCTAAAGTACTGTCTTGCGAAGAACCACCAGCCCCATATGTTACAGAAGTAAAAAGCGGATTGAGGCTTTGCAGTTTTTCTGCACAAGCAAAAAAAGCCGGCCATTGTTCTTGTTCTTTTGGCGGAAAAAATTCTAAAGAAAAAAAAGGCTTTGTTTGTTTTTTAAGAGCTTCAATTATTTTCATGGCATGTCCTTTATTATTTTTTCCTTCCATATTAATAGGATATGTTGGTTATTTACAAAACACCTTTACAAATTCTGCAAAAGGCTTTCCTAGCACCCAAGTTACTATATCAATATAACTTGATATGTCAATATAGCTGCAAGGAAATTTTTTTACATGTATTTCTGGATATTACTTCCTATGTACACAAAAGACAACATGCCGCACTATTGCACAAACTGCAACGCCAAAAAAGGCTTGAGAAAAGCCTAGTTTTATGCTATTTTTTTTGAGCAGAACTAACTGTGTGCATTTAATTCTTGTAAGGCGGTTGCATATGGGGCTTTGTTTTCTGTTTTCTTGGGTACATAGGTGGGTATTCAAAGCACCCGCCGTCTTTTTGTTACCCTTTTATATTATCTTTACCCTCAGCACGGTTCATGCCTCTGAAGGTGCTTATTCTTCCACAAAACAAAGCCTTGCGCAAAACAGCATACTTTGGGAAGAATTAGAAAAAGGCCTTAATTATTCTACTATTAAACTAAAAAACACCCAAGATGCGGACCTTGCGGTATTGCGGATTGATCCGCAACGTTTCACATTTGAATTGTACAGCATAAGCGAAGCCATAGAGCATCAACAAGCTGAAAGCACACAAGATGTATCAAATACATCTTTGCAATCTCCGCCTGCAATGGCACACGAAAAACCGGCTCCGTATCCGCAAACCCTAGAGCAGTGGGCTAAAAAACATAACTTGCTGGCCACCATCAATGCCAGTATGTATTTGCCAGACGGCAAAACCAGCACAGGACACATGCGCAAGGGTGCGCACATAAACAACAAACACATAGCCAAGGGCTTTGGTGCTTTTTTTCTTGCAAATCCCTTGCCTGAGTATAAGGGTAACATCCCCGAAGCACGCCTTGTGGGGCGCGAAACCCAAGATTTAGATACGCTTTTAAAACAATACAGCACCGTTGTGCAGAATTTTCGCATGATGGATGCCCAGGGAAAAATTCTTTGGACTAAAGAAGGCCGTAAGCATTCCATCGCAGCCATTGGGCAAAATACACAAGGAGAAATACTTTTTTTGCATTGCCAAAAAGCATTAACGGCCCATGATTTTGTGGCAGCTATTTTAGAGCTTCCCTTAAATGTGCAAAGCCTTATGTATGTGGAAGGCGGCGTGCAAGCTGGCCTCGCTTTACAACACGCCAAAAAGACTGCATTTTTTGGCGGAGAACACGCATCACAATTTTTTACCGGAAGCATGGCTGTTGCATTGCCAAATATTATTGGCATACGCCCCAAACAAAAAAGAAGCAGCCCCTGAGCGCTCCGCAAATGCAGATTAATAGTAATTTTTCCTATTAGATTTATAATTATTTGAAATTATTATCCATTTTAAAAAATATTTTATGGACGAAATTACACAGCTTTGCTATGTTAACAGGGAACTTAATCTGCTTGCGCAGTGTAAGTAGACATAATATTAACCTTATAAACAAGAGAGAAAAGCTATGTCTCAAGTACTAGATGTGTATAAATGTGATTTATGTGGGCAAATCGTTCAAGTTCTTCATGCAGCCGGCGGCGACTTAGCTTGCTGTGGCGATGACATGAAACAGCTAAAAGAAGGCACCACCGATGCCGCCCAAGAAAAGCACGTGCCTGTTATTGAAAAAACAGCCAATGGCTACAAAGTAAGTGTGGGCAGCGTCGCACACCCCATGGAAGAAAAACATTATATTGAATGGATTGAACTTATTGCAGATGGTGTAAGCTATACAAAATTCTTAAAACCGGGCGAAGCACCTGTGGCAGAATTTTGCATAGAAGCAAATAATGTAAGTGCACGCGAATACTGTAACCTTCACGGCCTATGGAAGGCCTAAAAAAGCGAGGAAATTATGGAAAAGTATACTTGTGATCTTTGCGGTTATGAATACGACCCAGCCGAAGGCGATGAGCCCAACGCTCCTGCCGGCACAGCTTTTGACAAACTTCCAGAAGATTGGGTATGCCCTGTTTGCGGAGCAGACAAGTCACAATTTAGCCCAAGCTAAAAAAAATTAATTATTCCATGCGCATTGGCGCAGGTTGATGTTACGGCCTGCGCCAAAATCTTCATTGTTTCATTAATACCTCTGCATAATTCATTGGGCAGAGCTTTCTCATTAAGGCACAGCAATCACAGCCAATTACCTCTTATCATAAAGAGCTCATACAGGAAAAATTATGCAACCAGTAGAAATTAAAAAAGATATTTTTTGGGTAGGCGCTGTTGACTATGACAGCCGCGATTTTCATGGTTATTCTCAATCCCCCTCTGGTTCCACTTACAATGCCTATGTGATTAAAGATGAAAAAAATGTGCTTGTGGATACGGTGGCCGCATCACATGCTGAAAGCATGTTTTGCCGCATATCAAAAATTATGGAACTTGATAAAATTGATTATATTATCTGCAATCACTTAGAACTTGACCATGCGGGTGCCTTGGCCGAAGCCATAGAACGCTGCAAGCCCGAGAAAATTTTTTGCTCAACCAATGGCCTTAAAAGCATGGCCGGCTATTTTGATAACAGCAATTGGCCTGTGCAAGTGGTGAAAAATGGTGAACAAATTTCCATTGGTTCACGCCATATCACTTTTATTGAAACACGCATGATACATTGGCCGGACAGCATGGTTTCCTATGTTCCGGAAGATAAAGTTCTTTTTTCCAATGATGCTTTTGGGCAAAATATCGCATCTACTGAACGCTTTGGCGATGAATTTTGTAAAGAAAAAATCATGCAAGCTATTAAAGAATATTATTATAATATAGTTCTGCCTTTTTCACCTCAAGTGCTCAAAGCCATCGAGGCCTTGCGCGGGCTTGATATAGAAATAATAGCACCAGATCACGGGCTTATCCATCGTGGTAAAGATGGCGTACAATTTATTTTAGATGCTTACCAAAGCATGGCCGAGCAAAAAATACAAAAACGCGCCTTGGTGGCCTATGACAGCATGTGGCACAGCACAGAAAAAATGGCCATAGCCATTGCTGCCGGCCTTGAAGAAATGCAAGTGCCCGTGCGCATTATGTCTTTGAAAAAAAATCACCATAGCACTGTTATGACCGAACTTGCCGATTGCGGCGCTGTTATTATTGGCAGCCCTACCCATAACAACAATGTATTACCCTATGTAGCTAGCATGCTTACCTATATGAAAGGGCTTCGCCCGCAAAACCGTATAGGTGCAGCTT
The DNA here is from genome assembly GCA_964369505.1 of uncultured Desulfovibrionaceae bacterium. Taxonomy (GTDB): domain Bacteria; phylum Desulfobacterota; class Desulfovibrionia; order Desulfovibrionales; family Desulfovibrionaceae; genus CAYJAD01. Next base: position 4,422 of record CAYJGS010000063.1, read on the forward strand.
TTGGTTCTTATGGTTGGTCCGGCGAAAGCCCAAAAATCATTTATGAATGGCTTGCCTCCATGAATATGCAAATGGTTGGCGACCCCATTAAGCAACAATGGTCGCCCCCTTTAAGCACTCTTGATGCTTGCCAAGAATTAGGCCGCACTGTTGCCAAAGCCCTCATAGAAAAAATTGGTTAGCCATGAATTTACCTATTGCTATTATAGCTTCCGGCAGCGGCAGCAATGCTCAAGCGATTTTTGATAAAATCAATCAAGGGCACCTCGACGCCGAGGTGAAACTTGTTATTTGCAATCGCCCTGGTGCAAAAGTTTTGGAAAGGGCACAAAAATACAATGTGCCCACCCTTGAGCTTGACCATAAGGCCTATGTTAACCGCGAAGCTTTTGACACAGCACTTGTGCAAGCGCTTAAGGCGCATGATGTGGAATTGGTGGTACTTGCAGGATATATGCGCATGATAACCCCTGTACTTCTTAACGCATACCCAAACAAAATTATCAATATCCACCCAGCACTTTTACCCTCTTTTCCCGGCATTCATGGGGCACGCGATGCCGTTAACTGGGGAGTAAAAATTTCAGGCTGCACTGTGCATTTTGTAGATGAAGAAATGGATCATGGTGCTGTTATTGCCCAAGCAGCCGTGCCAGCTCTACCGGGAGAAAGCACCGAACAATTACAACAAAGAATTCACCGTGCCGAACACAGAATCTTTCCACAAGCTATCCAATGGTTTGCCGAAAAACGGATACAAATGACAGGCAGGGCTGTGCACATTGACCAGTGCGGTGTTCACCATGCTGCACCAAGTGCCGATATACACAGTGAAGAAGCTTGCTTTTTTTGGCCTCCTTTAGAAGAGGGGTTCTAAAAGGAAGAGCTTTTAATTTACCCAAAAAACATCAAAAATCCGCATAATTATTGCGGCTTTGTCAATACTCGGAAAAACCTCCTTTTCGGAGGTTTTTTTGTGTCCGCAGTAAAAACAACAACATTAACCATTGCGTTCTTGCGTTTATTGCGCTATATGAGTTCAAGAGATTGTCTAGATATTGTTGAGGTTTTAATGTTATGCTTGGAGGTAATATGGAAACACCTATGATACATCGAGAATCAGCTTTATTAAGTCTTGCCGATATTGCGCGGCATTTTTCTTTGCCTGAATCTACGGCAAGGTATTATTGCAAGCGTTTTGCAGCTTTTATGCCCATTCATGGCGAAGGCCGCCGCCGCCGTTATGGACAAGATACTTTGCGGGTTGTGGCCATGGTGCTTGAGCATATGCGAGCAGGAAAAAATGCCAATGCCATAGAAAGCATATTATCTCAGTATTTTGCACGAGCAACCGAAACTGTGGTTATGGATGTAGAAAGTACCGCAAATGCGCAAGTTACGGATATTGTATCGCAAACAGTACCCAATGCTGTTGATATGCGGCAAAGCCAAGATGTTCCGGAATTTGCTTCTTTTGCCATGCATCTTTTAGAGCAACAAAATGCGGCCATGCAAAGCATTGCGCAATCATTGGCTGTGCTTGCTGCGCAACAAGAAGATATGCACAATTTGCGCGAAGCAGCCAATATGGCTACGGAAGAAAACATACAGCTTCGTAAAGAAGTGGGCACCCTTAAAACTCTGTTGCACAACACAGAAGAAGTGCACCACGATGATCTTGTGCAAATACGTACTTGGATGAGCCGTTTAACCCGCAGTTATAATAACAAAGTAGCAATGAACACAGAAGAAATAGAATAATAATTGCAGGTTAGCACTAAAGCAACAACAACCGCCAAAGCGTAATACCGCAAGAAAGAAGCATGCTATATTTTTTTGATTTTACCAAGGGGTGAGAGTAGACGCAGTGAATGAGGCTCAAAGCAAATGAGCTTTTCGGCAGAAATTTCTTGGGGGCGAGTAACAAAGCTTTCTGGGGTAATGCTGTAAATGGCTGTTTCTTCCATGCTGCAATCAAAAAAGTGCAATTGGCCATTTTCCATTTTATATGCTGTGGTCCAATGTCTGTTCACTGGGTCGCTGCCCGGCATAAGGTAACGTAAAAACCGAAAGATAGCTACGCGTTCAGGAATGCGCGGTAGTTTGCTTGCACTGGGTGCTGCATTGGGGGCAAGCCACATTTCTAGCGTATTCCATACATGCTCTACAGAAGGCGTATGAAGCTCGGCATTATTTTCATAGGGGCGTTCGATATGTAGGGGGCGCTTTTTTGCTTGGATATTTAGCATAGCATCCACCATGGCCACATAGTCGGTGCGTTGATCAAGCACAGCCCTAAAGATTTGATTATTTTGCGCTAAACCCATGAGTGTGTCGTGGAAAATATCTCTAGCTTCGAGGGTGCGTATGTGGTGTGTTATCTTTAAGCCATTGAGTACAGCATAAAGGGCACAGAATACATCGACTTTGCCTTGATAAAATGGTTTCATACGGCCTCCAGTGCGTACTTTGCCACACTTGGCTTGAGAATGCAACAGAAGGAAAATGCATAAGATCGCGAAAAAATACACTATATGCTAGGTATGTCATGGCAGTAATATTTTCTGTAAATAACAATATTGATGATGGATTACGCGCCCTTGGGCACGAAGTCCACTCTGTGCGCATTGGTACAGATGGTATGTATACTGCGGCAGAATATATAGCGAAGTGTCCAACGCAACCGGATATTTTCTTACAAAAAGAACTTCTTGGCACCAAGGTCTTTTTTAGCGATGTGCACACTCTCTCGTGTAAAACGGCTTTCTGGGGCATAGATAGTCATTTGCGGTACTGGTGGCAAATGTATTATGCTGCACTTTTTGATGTATTTTTTACGCCGCACAAGGCCTTTTTGGAACGCTTGCCCAAAGAGTGGTTGCACGCGCACATGCACAGGCTTGCGCAATGCGGGCAAAGCATGTCGTATACTCCCCATGCGCAGCGCACCCACAACATAAATTTTGTGGGGCGGCTAAGTGGCACGCGCCCGCAAAGAAAAGCACTTTGTCATCTTCTCGCTTCTCGTTATGGTATACAACATAAGGATGATTTGGCATTTGCTGCCATGTTAAGCTTGTATGCTGATACGCGCGTGGTGCCCAACGAATCCATATCCAACGAAACTAACTTTCGCCTTTTGGAAGCCACCAGTTGTGGTTGCGCTGTTATCAGCCCTCATATTGGCGAAGACCAGGATTGCCTTTTCGAGCCCGAGAAAGAAATCCTTATTTACACAAGCCTTGATTCTTTTTGTGAGCAAATGGATCGTTGCGTAGGCGATGTTTCTTTTGCGGAAGCTCTTGGGCGGCGAGCCTATGAACGCGTGCAGCGCGAGCATTTAGCCATACACAGAGCGGCCAAGGTTATGCAAGTTATGGAAAATTTTGACCCGCATGCCCGTGAAGAGCAAGAAGTATTTTTGCCCAGTCGAAAACAACAAACATGGGCAGAAGATATGCGTAAGTTTGCTTTTTCGCTCATGCATATTTCTGGTGTTATAGAAATAAATAATTTTCCAAGCTATACACAACAAAAGTATACTATTACAGCTCTTTCCATTCTTGTGCGCCTGTTTGCTACGTTGAAAGATGTGGCAGAGAAAGTGCTTGATGTGCATGAGGGCAAGGCACGTATTTATGCTCTTTTAGATGAGGCAAATGCTTGCTTATTACAGAGTAATGATCCTACGGTTTTTACAAAAATGCTTGCCGTTGCTTGCGGTGGCGCGGCTTTACAATATGAAGATGCCCCGCGTAGTGTCTTTTATTTACATCTTTATGAAAAAATCGCTCGCCCAACTTCAAATTCTTCTGCGCGTCAAAGTTTAAAAGGAGCTACGCATACTCTTGATGTGGCGCTTAATTGGGTTACCGTGCTCAAAAAAAATCGAAAACAATGTTTTTTGGGCAATTCATACTTGAGCGGTTGTTGCGGCACAGCTTTTGATTTTGTGAGTCTTTGTAAAGAATTATATCCATTGGATATGCGCTGGATGGCGGCACTGGCAACACTTGATCATGTGCTCTCTGTGTTTCCTTTTGAAGAACAAGAACGTTTGCGGAATGCAGTGTATGGAACATAATAAATGCCCTGTTCTTTCTGGACAAATATGAAAACTTGGTGTATAAGAAATACCTTCATTAACTATATTACTATAACTTGATATGCAGATAATAGAAACAACACAAAAAATTTCAGAGTATTGCGATGCGTGTAGAGCACAAGGCCAGCGCATCGTGCTTGTGCCTACCATGGGCTATTTTCATGCTGGGCATATTTCGCTTATGCACAAAGCTCGCGAGCTGGCCGGAGAAAATGGCAAGGTTGTGGTCAGTCTTTTTGTAAACCCCACACAATTCGGGGCCAATGAAGATTTATCGAACTATCCGCAAGACCGCCAAAGAGACGCAACGCTTGCCAAAGAAGCGGGAGTTGATGTACTCTTTATTCCTGAAGCGGCTGATATGTATGCAAAAGATGACGCAACTTTTGTAACTGTGCCCGCTCTTGCCACGCACTTATGCGCTGTTACGCGGCCTACGCATTTCCAAGGTGTTTGCACGGTAGTCTTAAAGCTTTTTATGATAACACGCGCAAACATGGCTGTTTTTGGTGAAAAGGATTGGCAGCAGCTTGCTATTATTAGGCGTATGGTTGCGGACTTGCGTGTGCCCATTGCCATTCACGGCTGCCCCATTATGCGTGAAGAAGACGGACTTGCTTTAAGCTCTCGAAATGTATATCTTTCAGAAGAAGAAAGAGCTCAAGTGCCAGAAATTTTTATGGCTCTTACCATGGCTAAAGAAATGGTTGCGCAAGGGGAAACCAAGGCACGCCAAGTTATGCAAATGGTTTTGCGCCGCTGGGCCATACGCTTACCCTTGGGGCGCCTTGATTATTTGTCCATAGTAGACGCCGATACTCTTGAACCCTGCGACGTTATAGGTACTCGCACTCTTATGGCTTGCGCTATACACATGGGTAAAGCTAGGCTTATTGATAATATATTACTTTCATAGAAAAAATTAATTTGAGGAGTTCTTATGCAATTGCAAAAAGGTAGATATCTTTTTACATCTGAGTCTGTTACCGAAGGCCATCCCGATAAAGTGGCCGATCAAATTTCTGATGCCATTTTAGATACTTTGCTTGCGCAAGACCCCGATTCTCGTGTGGCTTGTGAAACCTTGGTTACTACAGGTATGGCTGTTATTGCCGGTGAAATTACCACTAAAGGTTATGCAGATTTTCCACAAGTGGTGCGCGATACCATTCGTGAAATCGGCTATACAAGTTCCGATATGGGTTTTGACTGGCAAACGTGCGCTGTTATCTCTTCCATAGATAAACAATCACCTGATATTGCACAAGGTGTTGACCGTGTTTCGCCCGAAATGCAAGGCGCAGGCGACCAAGGCATGATGTTTGGTTTTGCTTGTGATGAAACAAGCACACTCATGCCAGCTCCCATTTATTGGGCACATCAGCTTTCTGAACAACTTACCCGTGTGCGTAAAGCCAATATTGTAGATTTCTTCCGCCCTGATGGTAAAACGCAAGTGTCTTTTGAATATGTAGACGGTAAGCCTGTGCGCATTAACAATGTGGTTGTGTCTACACAGCATGCCGATGGTGTGAGCCAAGAAGATATTATCGACGCTGTGCGCACCCATGTTATCCGCCCTGTGCTTGAGCCATCCGGATATTTTACAGAAAAAGATTGCGAAATTTATATTAATACCACCGGACGTTTTGTGGTGGGTGGCCCCATGGGTGATTGCGGTCTCACAGGCCGTAAAATTATCCAAGATACCTATGGTGGTGCAGGCTTGCACGGTGGCGGCGCTTTTTCCGGAAAAGATCCTTCAAAAGTAGACCGTTCTGGCGCATACATGGGGCGCTATATTGCCAAAAACGTGGTGGCAGCCGGCCTTGCTACACGTTGTGAAGTGCAAATTGCTTATTGCATTGGCGTGGCTGAGCCTGTGTCTGTGCTTGTGTCTTCCTTAGGAACCAGCGATTTTTCAGACGAAGCCCTTACCAATGCCGTGCGTGAAGTTTTTGATTTGCGCCCATATTTTATTTGCAAACACCTTGATTTGCGCCGTCCTATTTACAAAAAGAGTTCTTGCTATGGGCACTTTGGTCGCGAATTACCAGAATTTACATGGGAAACTACCAATGCAGTGGCCGATTTAAAAACAGCCTTGAAGGCATAGTATAAACTTTACTATCCTTTATTTTGAAGGGGAAAGGGAAATTTCTTTGTGTAAGTGAAATTCCTTTTTCCCCTTTTTTATTGCTGATATAAAAAGCCTGGCTGTTGCTCTTGTTGTGTTAAGCTTTGCAAGAATGAAAGGCTTATTTGCGAAAGGCTTTGCGCTAAGCTTTGTAACAAAGCGTCGGGCTTTGGCATTTCATACAAAGGTGTTTTGGGGGAAACTTTGGTTAAGGCATAAAGTTTTTCTAAGGCTTTACCTTGTCCGCCAAGTTCATCCACAAGGCCAAGATCTTTGGCTTCGCGCCCCGTAAATACGCGCCCATCGGCAATGGTTTCTATTTTTTCCACCGGTATCTTACGTCCTTCAGCCACCAAATTTACAAATTGATTATACATATCTTGTAAAAGTCCTTGCAAATAAACACGCTCTTCTTCGGTTAAGGCTCTGTCTATGGCACCGGTATCTTTAAAAGTTCCTGTGGTAAGGCTTTCTTGAGCCACTCCAATCTTTGCAAGTAATCCTTGGATTTGTGGTATATTCATACGCACGCCAATGGAACCCACAACAGAGCTTGGGTTTGCCACAATATGTTCAGAGGCCATGGCCACCATAAGCCCGCCAGAAGCAGCCACAGAACCTATGGAAGTTATAATGGGCTTTTTGCGGCCTAAGTCTTGTAAAGCGTCGTATAATTCTTGTGAAGCAGCAGCACCTCCGCCACCGGAGTCTATGCGCAAAAGCACACCGTTCACGTTTTCATCTTGTTTAATGGTTTCTATCCATTTAAGCAGCTCTTTTGTTTGTAATATGGTGCCGTCAATGCGCACAACCGCAATGCGGTTACCCAAAAAAGAACTTGCGGAACTTTGAAAAATGCTTGCACAAATAGCAATTATTATTAGAATAATGCAAGACCAAAACAGAATGGGATGCCTTTTGCGGAAAGGTTTTGGTTGTAGGGCAGCAAGTATTTGTTCTAAGGCTGTATCGGATAAAAAGCAGCCTTTTTCTAAGGAAGTGTTTGCTTTGGGGGATGTGGATTCAAAGGTAAATTCTTGTGTATTTTGCATGGAATATTCCAGTAAGTAAGTGTTTTCAGAAATTTTTTCGAAATATAGGTGTTTTATGTGGAAAACACAAGCCTTGCTTTTGGGCAAAAAAAGGGGAGCCGAAGCTCCCCTAATCGTAAATATGGTTTATTAGAAGCCTAAGCGCA
>CAYJGS010000064.1:0-11736 GCA_964369505.1 uncultured Desulfovibrionaceae bacterium
ACTCAATGCCGCGCACTTCTATGAGCGTTTGCATGGTATGCAAGACTTCAAGGCTCACATCCTGCTGATTATTGTCATAATCGCGGAAAGATATGGGCATGGGTAAAAGCCCCTTTTCAGCAAGGCTGATGAGCCCTTTGATATTTTCAAGGTCTGTGCGTCTTGCATCTACCCTTATGCCGCTTGGCAATTGAATATAGCCGCCATTTTCGGCTGCGGTATTGGCTTTAGTTAGCTCAATAAGTGCAGCAGCCTTAGCTTCTTCCAGTGTTGGCGGTGTATTGGCAATAGCTTCAAGTTTTTGCTTTTCTGCTTCCCACAAGGTCACATAGGGCGCTATGTCTTCTGCATACACAGCATCTTTATTATCTTGCCCGTCTGTATATTCTACATGGCCTGTGCCTTCATGCCATTGTATGGCGTGTATGTTGGCAGGTTTGGTAAAGTCAAATTGCAAGGCTGCATTATCCACAATAATAATATTATCGGGCATAATTACGGTAACGCGATTTCTCATATGAGTATGCTCCTTTTTTTATACGTTCACAGCGGCGTATAGAATGCACGAGTAAGCAAGTGATTCGTGCCCGCCTTGTTCTCTAAACAGCTCGCTATCGCTCGATAAGGTGTAAGCAATTTCTTTTTTTAATTGGTTGCTAACTTCATAATGTAGGCTAAGGTGTAATACGGCGGTTCATTACCTGCGTGTGCGTGGGCTTGTCCAGAGCCGGTAGCTTCCGTAGTTGAGTTAAGATTTTGGCTTGTCCAATTACCCACGGGTACTCCCATTCTGCTTGAAGAACCTCCTGTTCCTTCGTACAGCCCGTGCGTGTGGCTTGGCATTTGCGCAGTACTCAATGTAGCAGAACTTGTGCTGGTACTGCCCCCTGTTTTATTTTGTGTGCTCACCACATGCGATGCACCCTTAATAAATCTGTTCACAAGATTAGGTGTGCCATTGGTGCCGTCACACACCACCCACGATTCGTCAGCTTCGCCTGTATCGGCATTGATAACGCGCTTACCGTCAGAACCACCAAAAGTACCGTTGTACATGGCAATAAATCCAGCAAAAACACCGCCACCACCACCGCCTCCAGCCCCCCATGACGTATCAAGCTTACCTTCCGCATTGGCTATGGGTATGGCATTGGGGGCTGCTGTTAAAGAAACAGTGCCTTGCAATGCTGCAAGGTTCGCAATGGCTGTATCTGCCGTACTTTGAGCGGCATCGGCGGCATCTTGAGCTGCTTCTGCTTTGTCAGTTGCAGTATTTGCTTTGTTAGTAGCTGTATCGGCATTGTTTTTTGCTGTATCTGCCGTGCTTTGGGCAGTATTGGCGGTAATTTCTATAGTGCTTATTTGCTCTGTTAAGGGAGTGATTTTGGCGTGTAGGTCGTCAGCTACCACCGCATTTCGGCCTATGCCTGCAAGCACATCATCTCGTGTGGCAAGTTGCACTTTGCCTTTTATGGTTGTTGTTGCGTCCGGCAAGGTTTCGCCTTCTTGAGCTGCCAGCCATTCTGCCCAAGCCTTGGCGCTGCGGCTATCAGGATTTGTGGGGTCAGGTGCCGTATCACTTTCAGCCCAAGCTCTGGCTAAGGCGGCGGCCGCTTTTGCTTCTTCAGCGGTGCCGCTTATGGCCGCCACCTGCAAGGCTCCTTCTTGCTGTATGTCGGTAATGGCGCCATCTGTTGCGCTTAAGACATCATTCTTTACCGTATTAATTTCTTGCACAGCGGCATTTTTGGTGTTTTCGGCACTTTGAGCAATTTCTGCCACAGCCATTGAAGCATTTTGAGTGATATCTGTTATGGCGTCTTCGGTGGCTGTTTCAATTTGAGTGAAAAGAGCGGCTGCCGCCACATTGCTTTCTTCTGCTTCAGCAGCACTTGTGGCAGCATTAACGGCGCTTTGCAAGGCATTGTCTCTGGCTTCAAAAATCAATTCTGCCAATAATTCCGGCGGTTCTTCACTGGTGGGTGGCACCTTAATTCCACGGCTCACAATCTCGCGTAATTGTTGGCGTTCTGCTGTGGCAATATCCAGCGCAGTTTCAATAACTTCTGGGTCAAAGCGTGTGCCGCTTATCAAATTTACTTCTTGCTCAAAGGGCATATTCCGCAAAATAACCAAGCTATAGCCTTCTGGCAAAGGTGCGCCATTATGCAAATAGGTCACCGTGCCACCATTTTCGCTAAGTTCCACCGTCCAACCTGTAGCTTCGGTGGTTATTCCTTCTGGGTCTGATATTTCCACTAAAAGTTGTGTAGTCTCCCACACTTTAAAAGTATAGGGAAATTCTGTGCTTATGCCATTGCCGTAAAATAAAGCTTTGGACGCGCTGTTGCTGAGCATAGTTCCTCCTTGTTTTTATGTTTTTAAGGTAGGTGGAACATGGCAGATAAACGCTACTATGTAAGACTGAAACATTTCAGAGACTTTTTCAGCAAGATGTAGCTGGATTTTTATAAGAAAACAAGCTAAGTATGGTGGAAATGATATATTGCAACAGGAAATTTTTTTATGTCAGAACATTTTTTAGCTTCAGAATATGCACCGTGTGCGCCGGAAAAAGCGCGTTTTCATATTATCCCTGTGCCCTTTGAGGCCAGCGTTTCCTATGGGCATGGCACAGCCAAGGGGCCTGCCGCCATATTGGCAGCTTCACAGCAATTGGAAGCCTTTGACGGGCAATCGTGCCCGGGAGAGCTTGGGCTTTATACAGCCCCCTTTGTGCATTGCCAAGGTTCTGCCGAAGAAATTATGCAAAATATAGAAGAAGCTACAGCTAAGGCTTTAGCATACAATGCTATTCCCGTGTTGCTGGGGGGGGAACACAGCATAAGCCTTGGGGCTTTGCGCGCCCTAAAAAAGCACTATCCTTCCTTTGGCATTGTACATTTTGACGCGCATGCGGATTTGCGCATAGATTATGAAGGAAACCCCTATTCGCATGCCTCGGTTATGTACAGGGCTGTGCATGATTTACATATTCCCTTGGTGCAATTTGGGGTGAGGGATTTTTGCTTAGAAGAAGTGGCGGTTCGCAAAGAATATGGGGTTATGGCCTATGATGCGGCCTTATTACACCAAGAAGGATTGCCCTTATGCCCTGTGCCGCAGGATTTTCCCGAACATATTTATATAAGCTTTGATGTGGATGCTTTGGACGCAGCGCTCATGCCAGCCACGGGCACGCCTGTTCCCGGGGGCTTGTCATGGTATGATGTGCTCACTCTTTTGCAGCGTGCTCTTAAAGGGCGGAAAGTCATTGGCCTTGATGTGGTGGAATTAGCCCCCATGCAGGGCTTGCATTTTTGCGACTATACGGCGGCGCGTATGGCGTATTACATGCTTGGGATTATACAAAGGAGTGACAGGCTGCTAGAATCAGGTAGGGCGTAAACTGAACCTTTGACGGAATCACATTGCTGGGCGCTAAGCAATTTTGCTGGCGCTGCATCGCTTGCTGATTGCCCTGCAACGTGATCCTTAAAAGGCCTGATAAATGAGTTTTTGTTAAGGGTACCTTATTAATCGCTAAAATTTACGCGAACCGCTTCGGCAGAATCTTCGTTGCGGCGTTCAATATTGCCAATAATCCAAGCATTATGTTCCATAGCACGGACACGGGCAAGCACTTCATCGGCGCGGTCTTCGTCTACTATCAGCACATAACCTATGCCGCAGTTGAATATTTGCAGCATTTCCGGCCAAGAAAGATCGCCTTGCTCTTTAAGCCAGGTGAACACAGGCAACATATCCCAAGAACCAAAGTCGATGGACGCTTCTGCCTGTGCAGGTAAGATGCGGGGAATATTATCATAAAATCCACCGCCTGTAATATGTACCATGCCGGCTATTTCCACATCGCGCAAAAGGTTACGTATTACATCCACATAAATACATGTGGGTGCTAGCAAAACATCGGCAACTGTTTTGTCTGTGCCGGGAAAAATATCTTCGCCCTTAAGGTCGCTTGCATCAAAAAGTTTGCGCACCAAGGAAAAACCATTGGAATGCACACCGGATGAAGCAATACCTATGATTTTTTGCCCAATACGGATGGCAGAACCGTCAATAATTTTGCTATTATCCACAATACCTACGCAAAAACCCGCAAGGTCATATTCGCCGTCGGCATACATGGACGGCATTTCGGCCGTTTCGCCGCCAAGTAGGGCGCAGTTGGCCAATTTACAGCCTGTGGCAATGCCTTCGATTACTTGTTGTGCTTTATCCACATCAAGGTGGCCTGTGGCAAAATAATCCAAGAAAAATAAGGGTTTTGCGCCTTGTACTAAGATGTCGTTAACGCTCATGGCCACAAGGTCAATACCCACAGTATCGTGCTTGTCAAAAGAAAAGGCGAGCTTTAATTTTGTGCCAACGCCATCGGTGGACGACACAAGCACAGGGTCTTCAATATCTGCTAAATCCGGGCGGAATAAACCCCCAAATCCGCCAATATCCGATAAAACACCGAGAGTTTGTGTTTTGGCCACAGCGTCTTTTATGCGTGAAACCAAGGCATTGCCTGCTTCAATATTTACTCCGGCCTCTGTATATGCTTTGGAACGTCCTGAAGACATGTTGTAGCTCCTTGTGAAAAATTGGAATACAGGGTATATATCAAACTTCTTAGAAATACCCAAGACATTAAAAAGGGTGTTCGGCGGTTTTTTTGGGCTGTGCAGGTCTAATGTGTTGATTTTGCACATTTTTTATATTAGCAAAAAATGAAGGTTTTTTTGTGCGACAGTATTTATGGTACGGTATGTGTTGTATATTGTTTGTGGCGGCGGCAGAGAATGCTTTGGCAAACGCGCAAAATCAAGTTACGGTAAAGGAATATGGCACTTTTAACGACAGTGCCGGAACGGTGCATACCTGGATAGATCCGCGCACAGGAGATACGGTCACTTCTGTTCGTGCGCCTAAATCTGCACCTGCAACGCAAGGGAATATTCCCATATATATTTATCCGCAAGTGGAGCCGTATTACTCGCCCCAAGGGCAACATCCTCCGCATTTGGGGCCTGGGCCGCATACACCTGTGGCGCCCATACCGCCATCACCTTATGAGCCTATGCCTATAGAGGGAGGAAATCCTTAATGTTAGCTTCGTTATGGAATAAAAAAACGGGCAAAAGTGTCCAGTGTTTTTTGTGTAGGCATAATTGCATTATTGGTGATGCAAAGGTGGGTATTTGCGGTGTGCGTGCCAATAAGGGCGGCACATTGTATTCTCTTGTGAGCAAAAGTGTGGCTGCCGTGGGGCTTGACCCTGTGGAAAAAAAACCTTTGTATCATTATAAACCTTCTACGCATACCTATTCATTTGGTACAGCCGGGTGTAATTTTGCGTGTAAATTTTGTCAAAATCATAATATTTCGCGTACCCCTGCCGATGCCGGTATGATTCCCGGCAAAAAAACCACAGCGGATATTTTGATAAACGAAGCTTTGCGGCATAAGGCGCAGAGCATTTCTTTTACATATAACGAACCCACAGTTTTTTATGAGCTTATGTACGAAGTGGCGGGTAAAGCTTCTGTACATGGCCTTGATTGCATAATGGTTTCTAATGGTTATCAAAGCCCTGAATGTCTTTCAACGCTCATGCACCGCATTAAGGCTGCCAATATTGACCTTAAATCCATGCGCGAAAAATTTTATAAAGAATATTGCAAGGCAAGCCTTAAGGGGGTGCTGGACAATTTAAAACTCATTAAGCATATGGGCTGGTGGCTTGAAATAACAACACTGCTCATTCCTGGACTTAATGACAGCGAAGAAGAACTACGCGATGCTGCGCGCTTTATTTATACAGAATTGGGCGCACATGTGCCTTGGCATATCAGCCGTTTTCATGGTGCGTATCAGCTGCAAAATATAGCCAACACATCCACAGACGCTTTGGAAAAAGCTAGGGGAATAGGCATGGAAGAAGGCTTGCATTATGTGTATATCGGTAATGCCGGACATGTGCTTGGCACCACCACATTTTGCCCAGATTGCAATGCCACCTGCTTGACCCGCGAAGGATATAAGACGAATAATAAATTACGAAAATCCAAATGTTCTAAATGTGGGCGTGTTGTTGAGGGTGTATGGGACAAGGATTGATTCTTATATATACAGGGCACGGTAAGGGCAAAACCTCTGCCTCGCTTGGGCAATGCATACGGGCTCACGGCCAAGGTATGCGTGTGCTTTTTGTGCAATTTATGAAGCGTGATGTGCAAGCCGGTGAGCAAATGGTTTTGCAATCTTTATTGGGGCAAGATTTTTATGTGGGGGGCTGTGGATTTTTTCGCCACGAAAAAGAACGCCAAGAACATGCCCTTGCCGCAGAAAAAACACTGGATTTTGCCGTGCAGTCTTTGCAAAAAAGTAAAGAACCTGGCGCAAAAAAATATGATATGATAGTGTTAGATGAAATATTATATGCCCTTGACAGCAAGCTTGTGCGCGAAGAAAGCTTGCAGAATTTTTTAGACTTAGCCGAAAAACAGGCTGTGCATGTGGTGCTTTCAGGGCGCAATGCGCCCCTTTGGCTTGTGGAAAAAGCCCACCTTGTAAGCGAAATACAAGAAGTAAAACACCCGTGGAAAGCGGGCATAAAAGCACAAAAAGGTATTGAATTTTAATGAAAAAGCCAACAGTATATATTGCATCGTCCTTTAAGCACAAATACGGCGTGCGCTTGCTTGGGCAAGAACTTAGAAAGCTTGGTTTTGCCATTTTAGATTGGACAGAAAAAGCCACACCGCCTCCGGGTTTAACGCCTTTACAAAGGCGTGAATGGATGGATACAGACATGGAAGGCGGGCAAGTATTTGATTTTTGTCACGATGCGTGCTTGCAAGCAGATATAGTTATTTATTATGGTATGTCCGGCCAAGATGCCGGCGTGGAAGTGGGGCTTGCTTGTGGGGCCAAGGTGCCTGTGCTTGGGCTACGTGGGCCATTGGAAGCGCCGGGGCTTATGCTGCACGGAGCCATCTGCACATGGGTAGAAAGCATAGAAGAATTGCTCATGTTTATGCAAAAAGTGGCGGAACACGCTGCCCACGAAAATATTTTTGAATCACTAAGCGTTGAAAAAGACAAGAGAATTGCTTTGCTTTGTGCACGTATTTTAGAAAAAACAAAAAAATAATAGAAATATTTTTTCTGTTAAGGTAATCTTAAGATTCTTATGTTCTTTTGGACTTGTCGAAACGATAACTTTAACTTTTTAAGGAGAAAAAAATGAACAAAAAAACTTTAATGACTTTAGTGTGTGTATTGGTGCTCGGTATGTCGGGTTTAGCCGTGGCCGATGGCAATAAAGGTGGCTTTCAAGGACCTTCCGTAACGGGCGGCTATACCGGACCTGGCCCTGCTGTGATGGGTATTATGGAAGCTGGCAAACAAGCTGACGATACTTGGGTAACTCTTAAAGGTAAAATTTTAAACCGCAAGGGCGATGATATATATACCTTCCAAGATGCCAGCGGCCAAGGTGAAGTGGAAATTGAACGCAAAGCTTGGAATGGCGCCACGGTTGGCCCAAATGATATGGTAGAATTGCTTGTGAAAGTAGATAAAGATTGGGGACATGTGGAGCTTGAAGTCAAGCGCGTTACCAAAATGCAATAGGCATTTAATGTAAGTACATATAAGGGGGGCTTTTTCGCGCGAAGAAGTTCCCCCTTTTATATTATGGAGTTCACACATGCGCATTTTGTTGGTAGAAGATGATGCCATTATCGGGGACGGCTTAGTTGTTGGCCTTGAAAAACAGGGCTTTGTGGTGGATTGGTTGCAAGATGGGCACCTTGCCAAAGAAGCATTACTTGCTGAGCACGAAGCCGTTATCTTGGATTTGACTTTGCCGGGAGCCGACGGGCTTGAATTGTTGCAGTATTGGCGTCAAAAAGGCCATGAAGTTCCCATACTTATTTTAACGGCCCGCGGCAGTATTGAGCAAAGGGTAGAGGGGCTTAATTTGGGAGCGGATGATTATTTGCCAAAACCTTTTGCTTTGCAAGAATTGATAGCTAGGGTTCGCGCTTTGCTTAGGCGCAAAAAAAGTTTGGCCGAAACACTTTTGCGGCACAAAAACGTGAGCTTTGACCCACAAAAACGCTTGGCCTATAAAGACGATAAACCCATCGCGCTAAGTCCAAAAGGCATGATTTTGCTTGAAATATTTTTAACGCATGCCGATGCCGTGCTTTCAAAAACTGTGCTCGAAGAAAAATTGTATGGCTGGAACGATGAAGTGAGCAGCAATACCATTGAAGTGCATGTGCACCATTTACGCAGTAAATTTGGCAGTGATTTTATACGAACTGTTCATGGTATAGGATATATTTTAAGTTCCGCAGGAAAATAACATGAAATTAGAAAAAAAACTTTTCACACAAAGCCTCATGTGGCGTTTGCTGCTCTTTTTTTCTGTATTGGCTTTTATGGTTTGGTGTGTGACAGCGGTATTGTCTTGGCAAGCAGGCGCAAGGCACAGCCAAAAATTTTTTGATACGCAGCAAATCCTTTTTGCAAACACTCTAGGGGCATTAGAGCTTAATCCTCAGATAAGAAAGTTGCAAGATATTGAAACGCTGGCTGAAAATACGCAAAAAAAAGTGCGCGTGGACGATGAAGCCTTGGCTTATGCCATATTTTCTTTAGAAGGGGAGCTTTTGCTCAGCGATAACGAACACGGTCAATATTTCCCCTTTACCACCCAAAAAGGTTTTGTGGATATGGAAGTGGATGATGAGGCTTGGCGCACTGTGTGGGTGGCTTCACTTGATGGCAAGCGCATTATAGCTGTTGGGCAAGAATATGAATATCGTCAAGACCTTGTTTTTGAAATGCTTGAGCGTCAATTGGTGCCTTGGTTTTTGGCTTTGCCCCTGCTTTTGGTAGGTATACTATGGTTGCTTTTTAAAGAATTACGACCTTTACGCAGCATGGCAAAACAATTACATATGCGCAAGCCGGAAGACACCAGCCCCCTTGGTGAAGAGTGTGTATCCCTAGAAGTGCGGCCTTTGGTCAACGCTTTAAACGCTCTTTTTCTGCGTATGGGGGAACTTCTGCAAAGAGAGCGTTCTTTTGTTTCCAATGCAGCCCATGAATTGCGCACGCCTTTGGCAGGTCTTAAGGTGCAGGCAGAGGTTATGGAAATGTGCGCCGATGACCCCGTGGCACGCGAGCATGCTTTGCAAAAAATATTACAAGGCATAGCCAGATGCACACACCTTGTGGAACAATTACTTTTGCTTTCGCGCTTGGAAGCTTCGTCAGATACTGCCATAAAAAATGATGAGGTGCGCAAAGAAATTCCCCTTATGGAAAATCTTGTGCAAAGAGCTTGCGAAGAAATTCAGCCGGCTGCTCAAGAAAAAAATATACATATTACTTTTCAAGCAATTTCTTTGCCGGCATTAGCCCCAAGTTATGTGTCGCTTTGGGAAATAGCTCTGCGTAATATTTTAGATAATGCTGTTTTGTATACGCCAAAAGATGGTGAAGTACATATAAAGCTTACAAAAGAATCTCTTTGCATAGAAAATACCACAAAACACTTTACTTCCGAAGAATTACAGCATCTTGGAGAGCGTTTTTTTCGCCCGGCCGGACAAAATGAAAAAGGCAGCGGTCTTGGACTTGCCATTGTGCGGCATATTGTGCATTTGCACGGCCTAAAAATGCACATGGAAAATAGTATGCTGCAAAAACAAAAGGATACATCTGATTCTATAGCCTTGGTGGAAGGTGTGCGCTTGAGCATTCATTTTTAACAATACCTCAATGTAAAAAAAGTGGGCATATTGCCTCTAGACAAAGAACTTAGTCATGCTTATACTGTCGTGTTACTAAATATTTCTCAAGGCAGCGCCATGATTTTAGAGCCTGTCAATAAAGGAGCCCTTTCGTGGAATATACCGTAGAAGACCTTTCCCCAGTGAAAAAAAAGGTAAATATTACCGTTGATGCTAAAGAAGTTGAAGCCGCCATCATGGCTGCTGTGGCCTTGTATCGTTCGTCAGTAAAAATTGACGGATTTCGTCAGGGCAAAGTGCCTTCTTCTGTGATAGAAAAGCGCTTTCGCGATAAAATTTATGAAGAAGCCAAACAAGACCTTGTGAATGTTCACATAAATAATGTTATTCAAGAGCTTAACGTGTCTCCTGTTTCTTCCATTGATTTTGATGGTGAAGGTATTGAGCGCGATGTTCCCTTTGTGTACAGCATAAGCTTTGAAGTATTGCCTTCTTTTGACTTGCCGGCCTATGAAGGCATGGAAATAAAACAAGAAAAAGCTGTGGTCAGCGATACAGAAGTAGAAGAATTTATTGAGCGCATTCGTAAAGACCGCGCAACACTTGAAGTTGCCGAAGGCAATGGCCCTGCTGTAGATGGGCAAGCTGTAGAAATTGATTTTGCGGCTTTTGAAGATGGCAAAGCTCTTGAAGGCATAAGCTCGCAAAATTTCCAAATGAACCTTGGCGAAGGCCAGGCTTTGGAAGATTTCGAAAAATTGGTAAAAAGTACTGCTCTTGGTGAAACCAAGGAAGGCGATGTCACATTCCCCGAAGACTTTTTAGCTCCTGATTTAGCCGGCAAAACCATCACCATGAAGGTGACCGTGCACGCCATTAAAGAGCGTAAATTGCCGGAACTTAATGATGACCTTGCCAAAAGCATGGGGCAAGAAAGTCTTGAATCTTTGCGCAAAGCCTTTGTGGACAGCTATACAAAAAGCCGCGAAAACTTGCATAAAGGAGCAGCCCAAAAGCAGCTTCTTGATTCCCTTTTAAAGATGGTAGAATTTGATTTGCCTGAATCTATGGTGGAAACACATACCCGTTCTTTGCTTGCAGAACGTCAAGCTAAGCTTGAAAGCCAAGGCAAAAATCTTTCTTCCCTTGGCAAGAGCATGGAAGATTTAACCAAAGAAATGCGCGAAGAAGCAGAAAATATCACTCGCGCCCAAGTGTTTCTTATGACTGTTGGTAAGAAAGAAAATGTGGAAGTGCAAGAGCAAGAAGTTGATATGGTTATTTATCAAATGGCGCAGCGCAGCGGTCAAGATTATAAGCAATTGCGCGATGATTATGTGCGCAGCAATGCCATATTCACTTTGCGTGATCGCATTATGGCCGATAAAGCCATGGAAGCTATTTATGCTAAAACCAATGTGGTGTATGTGGAAACCGCTGAAGCTAAAACAGACGAATAAATTGAGAGAGAAAATGAGTGGGCAACAGCCTGTTGCTCCACTCTTCCCTACAGCAAGAATATTTGATATAAGAAATAGTATTCCTTTTTTTTCTGTTTGCTGTGGGGAATTTTCTTTTTAATGAATTTTCAACGTATTGTTGAGGTAAAAAATGTCTTATTATATACCACATGTCATAGAAACAACCGGCCGATCTGAAAGAGCGTATGATATTTATTCACGCTTATTGAAAGATCGTATTATTATGCTTGGCACCGACGTCAATGCCGGTGTGGCGGCAAGCATTTGTGCGCAATTGCTTTTTTTGGAATCACAAGACCCGGAAAAAGAAATTAATATTTATATTAATTCACCCGGCGGCTCTGTTACGGCGGGCTTGGCTATTTATGATACTTTACGCTACATTACCTGCCCCATTACCACGGTGTGCATAGGGCAAGCTGCCAGCATGGGAGCTTTTTTGCTTTCTGCAGGTGATAAAGGCATGCGTT